>JAKSNE010000336.1 GCA_024400135.1 Paludibacteraceae bacterium | reverse complement strand
GTACAACTGGATAAGATGATTTATGACGATGCGCGTAAGGAGTTCGACCTCAATAGCCAAACCGGTTTTGGCGTAGATGGCGATGCTTCGCAACAACGGGCGGACTTTGAGAACGTGCGTGGCAATTTCGAGAATAACGCGTTCGTCAAAGCCGTGTTAGAGCATATCGAGCGCAAGACACAACTGAAAGAAAAAACGATACAATTATTAGAATCATTCTGTGAATAAAGGAAGTGTAACCATATTAGGCTGCGGCAGTGCATTGCCCACGTATCAAAACTCCCCTTCGGGACAGGTAGTGACTCTTTGTGATAAGTCGTTCCTCATCGATTGTGGAGAGGGCATACAGATTACGATGCGTCGTTTAGGGGTTCATACCTCGCGACTGTATAGCGTGTTCATTTCCCACCTACACGGAGACCACTGCTTTGGATTGATAGGACTGATATCCACCTTAGGTATGCTTCACCGTACCCAACCGCTGCATATCTATGCCCATGGCGATTTGGAGAAACTGATGAAACCGTGGCTCGCTTATTATTGCAGCGACCTGCCGTTTGAGGTTATCTTCCATCCGATAGACCCTCGCAAACGCGTGGCAATCTTTGAGGATCGCACCTTGACCGTGGAGACTATTCCACTTTATCACAGCGTGCCCTCTTGCGGGTTCTTGTTTACGGAACACCATCGCCAACGCGGTTTAGTGGGCGATTTTATCATGGACTCCCATCGTCGCTACGCTTATTGCTCGGATACGCGTTATTCCGAGAAGATTGCAGAGGCGGTACGCGGCGTGGATGTGCTTTACCACGAGGCGACTTATACCGACGAGTTCCTTTCCCGTTGCCATCCTACGATGCACTCGACCGCTAAACAAGCCGCCACGACGGCGAAAAATGCCGGAGCCAAACAACTGATTATTGGTCATTTCTCGGCACGCGTAGATGACCACGAACAATTCCTTAAAGAGGCAAAGACCGTGTTTGATAACACCATCTTAGCCAAAGAGAAGGAGAGCTATGAG
>JAKSNE010000335.1 GCA_024400135.1 Paludibacteraceae bacterium | reverse complement strand
TGTGTTCGGGATGGGAACAGGTGTGTCCACCGCGCCATCGTCACCAGACTTTTTCATTCAGAGATTGTATCTCTGAAAACTAGATATTAACACTTTTTTAACATGTTCTCAAGTTATTTACATTACCCTTTATATTTTACATATTTATTTTTGATTCGTTTAAATCTTAAATTTTAAGAAATTAAGTCCTCGACCTATTAGTATCAGTCGACTGAATGCATCACTGCACTTACATCTCTGACCTATCAACCCGTTAACATTACGGGGGTCTTACTTCTTGCGAATGGGAAGTCTCATCTTGTGGCTGGCTTCACGCTTAGATGCTTTCAGCGTTTATCCATTCCATAGGTAGCTACTCGGCCATGCCACTGGCGTGACAACCGATATACCATTGCTATGTCCATCCCGGTCCTCTCGTACTAAGGACAGATCCTATCAAACTTCCTGCGCCCACGACAGATAGGGACCAAACTGTCTCACGACGTTTTGAACCCAGCTCGCGTACCACTTTAATTGGCGAACAGCCAAACCCTTGGAAGGTACTTCCCCTCCAGGATGTGATGAGCCGACATCGAGGTGCCAAACCTGATCGTCGATGTGAACTCTTGGATCAGATCAGCCTGTTATCCCCAGGGTAGCTTTTATCCGTTGAGCGACGGCCCTTCCATACGGCACCGCCGGATCACTAAGCCCGACTTTCGTCCCTGCTCGACTTGTAGGTCTCGCAGTCAAGCACCCTTATGCCTTTGCACTCGAAATACGATTTCCAACCGTACTGAGGGTACCTTGGGGCGCCTCCGTTACATTTTGGGAGGCGACCGCCCCAGTCAAACTACCCGCCTAACACTGTCCCCCAACCGGTGAGGTCGTAGGTTAGATCGCTCATAATCCAAGAGTAGTATCCCAACGTCGACTCCTCTGAGGCCAAAGCCCCAGACTCAAAGTCTCCTACCTATCCTGTGCATGAATTACAAATGATCAATATTAAGTTATAGTAAAGCTCCATGGGGTCTTTCCGTCTAGTCGCGGGTA
>JAKSNE010000334.1 GCA_024400135.1 Paludibacteraceae bacterium | reverse complement strand
GATTGATAATCGCCTCAATACAACGGAGAATACGTACAAACGTTATGGGGCTATCACTGCCTCCAAAATGAAAGCGTCTGTGTCAAACGACAAGATTCATTATACAAATGTGACTATGGCTTATACTGTCAAGGCGTTATATTGTTATAAGTATCTCACTTACAAAGCCAATGGCGGTACAGGTGAAGACCAAACACAAACGGTAGAGAACGCGGGAACAACCAAGGCAGCTAATACTTTTAGTCGTGAGGGATACGTCTTCAGCAAGTGGACTACTAATGCTGACGGAACAGGCACGGCATACGATGCAAATGCTACTATCGAGGCAACGTTAGATAGCAAAGGACCCATTACCCTCTATGCGCAGTGGACTCCGACTCCTGTTCCCACTACATACATTGACGAGAACGGAGTAGAGCAACCTATCGACGCTTGGGAGATTATCAACGCTTCCGAAGTCGTTACTTGGGGTGTGGCTGGTGAAACGACTTGGTATGTAGTTAAAGGCACTGACGTACAACTCGCAAAAGGTGCAGTCTGCTTAGGTGATGTTCGTCTTATCCTTGCTGATGGCGCTAAACTGACTACAACCGGAGATTATAATCAAGCCGGCATCGCTGTATCCGGCGAAGGCAACTCCCTTACAATCCATGGACAATCTGCTCAAACAGGTCAACTGATTGCTAATGGTGGAAACTATGCTGCCGGTATCGGTGGTGGAAACATGGGGGACGGATCTAATATCACCATCCACAGCGGTACGGTTATTGCAAACGGTGGCGGTGGCGGAGCCGGTATCGGTGGCGGATATATGGGCGGCTGCGAGAATATTATCATCAATGGCGGTACGGTAGAAGCAACCAGTATTGATGTTGGTGCTGGTATAGGTGGTGGACAAGGGAGCCTCGGCTCTAACATCTATATCTCTGATGCGTATATGCTCTATGCGGGCGAAGATAAAGATAATACCGAAATGATTGATCACTCTTCTGCCCAAGATTTAGGAGAGACTTTGGGAGGACAAAAATACGTGAAGATTGAAGG
>JAKSNE010000333.1 GCA_024400135.1 Paludibacteraceae bacterium | reverse complement strand
TGTTAGTAGGCACACCTTTAGCCTCTGCTTGTGTGATTGGAAACACGCCTCAAGAGATAGCCCGTCATTGTCAAGAGTTGATGGCAATGCCATTCGCCGTAGAGGATATCGAGAAGCGCAAAAAAATATTGGCTCCGTGGGATATACACACCCTGAACCAACAACTTATATCTATCTTGTTTGCTTAACAATCGACCATCGTTACGCCGGCACCGCCGTGGTCGATGTCTCCATCGCGAAAGTCTAACTTGCGTTTTTTCAAGTATTCGCGCACAATCTGCTTGAGCGCACCCGTACCTGTACCATGCAAGATTGTCACTTCGCCCGCTCCAACCATGATGGCGTCATCAATATACGCGATCGTTTGTTCCAACGCCTCATCAGCTCGCAATCCACGCAGGTCTAATGTGCGCTCAAAACGTAACTTATGCTGACGAATCGTGTTGCTCACAGTCGGATTCTGCACCACCATCGACTTAGAAAGCGGCTTGAGGTCGCGGAAGTCGTGGAGGACTTTGGAACCGGATTTTCCGGAATTTTCGGTTTTTCCGGAGTCTCCGGTATTTCCGGATTTTTCCACTTTCAATTTGAGGCTTTCCACCCTCGCTCTCGCTTCGCGAGTCCGCACCTTCTCCGCCTTCGCCTCTTTGATCTCGCGTATCGTTCGCTCGATGGTAGCGTTACTCTGTTTGAGCAACTCCGCCGCCTCCTCTTGCGCTTTCGCCATCACCTCTTTCTTCTTGGCTTTGAGACCGGCGATCTCTCCTTCGTAAAAAGCAATCTTCTCCTCCAAGTGTTTCTCGCGTTGGCGGATATTCTGTCGCTTATTCTCCCAATAACGTTTGTCACGCGCAATGTCTTGCAACGACTTATCGTAATCAATATGCTCACTTCCCACCAACTCGCTGGCTTGGGTAATAATCGTCTCCGGCAAGCCAATCTGACGCGCTATCTCAATAGCGAAACTACTACCTGCTTGCCCTTGTGAGAGTTGGAAAAGCGGTTTGAGTTGTCCACGGTCGTAGAGCATCGCCCCATTCTGCACACCTTCTGTCACTTCGGCAAAGTGTTTGAGGTTCGTGTAGTGCGT
>JAKSNE010000332.1 GCA_024400135.1 Paludibacteraceae bacterium | reverse complement strand
GTACGCAAGATACCCACAAACAGTTGGAGAAAACCATCTCCGAGTTCTTTGGAACGGAGGATACTATCCTCTATGCCGCTTGTTTCGACGCGAACGGCGGACTCTTTGAACCGCTGCTCACCGAGCAAGACGCAATCATCTCGGACGCACTCAACCACGCCTCTATCATCGATGGCGTGCGCCTGTGCAAAGCCGTTCGCTATCGCTATAAAAATGGCGACGTAGCCGACCTCGAAGAGCAACTCAAGGCTGCACAAGCCCAGCGTTTCCGTATCATCGCTACCGATGGTGTGTTCTCGATGGACGGTAACGTCTGCCCGCTGGATAAGATCTACGAACTCGCGCAGAAATACGACGCCCTCGTCATGGTGGATGAGAGTCACTCTGCCGGTGTGGTAGGTAAGACGGGTCACGGTGTTACCGAACTCTACAACCTCCGCGGAAAAGTGGAGATTATCACCGGTACCTTAGGCAAAGCCTTTGGCGGTTCGGTGGGCGGGTTCACAACCGGTCGCAAGGAGATTATTGACCTGCTGCGTCAACGCAGTCGTCCGTATCTGTTCTCTAACTCTATCCCGCCGATGATTGCTGCTGCCGGTTTGAAGACCTTCGAACTGCTCACGCGCGACAACACGTTGCAAGATAAACTGCACGCTAACACCGACTATTTCGTAACGAAGATGAAAGCCGCCGGCTTTGACATCAAACCTACGCAATCGGCTATCTGTGCGGTCATGCTTTACGACGCACGTCTGAGCCAAGAGTTCGCTGCGGCTTTGCAACAAGAGGGAATCTACGTTACCGGTTTCTACTATCCTGTTGTTCCGCAAGGACAAGCGCGTATCCGCGTGCAACTCAGTGCTGCTCATACGCAAGAGCAACTGGATAAAGGTATCGCCGCCTTCATCAAAGTCGGTAAAAACTTAAAAGTTTTAGAGTAAGGAATAAGGAACAAGGAACAAAGACCATATACTGCCGACTTACCTTGTGTAGACGATACATTTTAGTCTTTTATCCTTTGTCCTTTGTCTTTTTTCCATTATATTATGAAAGCTTTAGTTAAACGTTATGCTCAGCCGGGCATCTGGATGGAAGA
>JAKSNE010000331.1 GCA_024400135.1 Paludibacteraceae bacterium | reverse complement strand
TTGTTTATATGCATTTTTTTTTGTACTTTTGTATTCGTTTTCAAAACCTAATTATTATTGACCTTATTTTATTCTAAATTATTATGCTTTTTGCAGCTCAAATTCGTGATTTAATCAATCTGCTTCCTTGGTCGCGTATCCGCAAACAGAAGTCGTCTCTGAGGGGTATCCTTGAACAGCGTCGTCGTGTCTATGACAAAGATCAAGCCCGTCAAGATGCGCAAGTTCTTATTCGTCGTATTGCTGAACTACCTCAGTTCAAACAAGCCAAGACGGTGATGCTCTATTCCTCCGTTCACAACGAGATCGATCTTCAAGCGTTGCTCGAGCAGTTTAAGGATCAAAAGACCTTACTTCTTCCCGTTACCCATCGCCACTGTATCACGGCCAATCCGTACGAAGGCGAGGAGAAGATACGCAAGGGCAAACATCGTATTGCCGAACCTACGACAAAACCATATAAAGGAACGATAGACCTTATCTTAGTACCCGGCGTTGCCTTTGACCGTTTTGGCTATCGTTTGGGCAGAGGAGGTGGTTACTATGACAAGTTCCTTCGTCAGCATCCAAAAACCTTCAAAATAGGCGTTGGTTACGACTTCCAGATCTACAAGAAAGAGTTGCCTTACAACCTGTTTGACACTCGGGTGAACGCGGTACTCACGCCCACTAAGTCCATTGGATTGTAGTTTGACTCCTCTTCTGAGCCTCAATAGTTTTGTCCGTTTCTGCCGAGAGACGTTTCTCTCCTGTGCGATAATAATATATAAGACCATATTGTTTGCAAAGGTTAAGCCTTGCAAACGGTAGTTTATCTTTGTAAAAGTTCTCCACCTGATTCCAAATACGAACAATCAGTTCGTCCGCTATTTTGCGCAATCCTTCCACATCTTCGTGAGCTCGATTGGTCGTCTGTTGCCGATAGGAATGAGTGTGTTGTTGTTCTTTGAAGTTATCGTAATACCCCTTTACCTTATTGATTGTGGGATTATAGATAGGGAAACCTCCTTTGTTTATGCGCTCGTTCTCTCCGTTGATAATCTTTTCTCCCCAGTAAAGCAAATCCTCTTCGGTGGTTAAATCCGGCACAGCGTGG
>JAKSNE010000330.1 GCA_024400135.1 Paludibacteraceae bacterium | reverse complement strand
TGTTTTCGGGATGCGGAAGAAAGAGGAATAACCGATTTTAGTCAGTGTACGCTTTTTGTATCCTTAGAACCATGCAGTCACTACGGCAAGACCCCACCCTGCGCGAAGTTGATTATAGAGAAAGGCGTTAAGAAAGTAGTCGTGGGGATGTTAGACCCTAATCCGCTTGTGGCAGGCAAAGGGATCGCGATGCTAAGAGAGGCAGGGATAGAAGTGGAAGTAGGGGTAATGGAGGAGGAGTGTCGGAAACTGAATAAACGCTTTTTGATGTTGCATGAGCACCATCGGCCGTACGTGATACTGAAGTGGGCGGAGACACTTGACGGATACATAGACCGCTACGCTGAAAGACCACTTGTAATTTCGACACCGGTGACGAAGCAGTTGGTGCATAAGATGCGGGCGGAGAATATGGCGATTATGGTGGGGACGAACACGGTGATTAAAGACAATCCGAAGTTGAACGTGACACGATGGGTAGGACGCAACCCGATACGGGTGACAGTGGATAGACACGGAAGGATTGGGAAGGAGTTTCATATACTGGACGATTCGGCAGAGACGATTGTATATAGAGACAATACAGACTGGTCGTATATTGTGAGTGACTTGGCGAAACGAGGGATACACTCGATTATGGTAGAAGGAGGTACGACATTGCTCAATCATATTTTAGAGACCGGTATTTATGATGAGATACACATAGAGGTAAGTGATGTACGAATTGGCGAAGGAGTGGCAGCGCCGAAGATAGAACTGCCAAACGAATATGAGATAATAGATAATCACCGAATATATTGTATATACAAATGAAAAAACAAATCCTTTATATTGTCCTTTTAAGCACCGTTATGGTGGGCTGCAAATACATCAAAGCGCACCAGACCAAAGGAGTAGCAGCAGAAGTAGATGGTGTCTTTCTATATGAAGACGAGGTGCAAAACGTAATCGGCACTCGGACAGGAGAAGACAGCGTGACGATCCGCGAGGCGTTTATTCACCAGTGGATTGTAGATAAACTCGTTAACGAGAAAGCCGAGCAATATCTCACCAAAGAGATGGAACAGATGGTAACCGATTATCGTCGCTCCTTATGTAACTACGCATACG
>JAKSNE010000033.1 GCA_024400135.1 Paludibacteraceae bacterium | reverse complement strand
GATTACGAAACATATTGCAGCGCCCACAAGCAAGGCGGCGACTGCGACGATGATGATAGTAGTAAATTGCATAATTGTTATTAGTGTTTATTGCTTATTGATTATTGCTTATTGCTTAGTTAATACATTGTTTATCAGTTTATTAAGTGTAGCAGCACGTTTATCCACCTCGTTGGACGAGGTCTTGCGCACGCCGGATTGCAAGGTCACAGCAGTCTCAAGAGCCACGTAAAGCCAAATCTCTTCAATCGTAGCGGACGGGCGAACACGCTGGTAGTAGTGGTACCGTTCGTTGAGAAAGGTAGCAGCATCGCGATAGAGCGGCTCCTGCGAAGCCGGGATGTTCAACGGCACGTTGTGCGTGTCAAGTTTCAGCACAATGTGCTGAGACCGCTCCGCTGAAAGACCGCTTTCGCTGAAAGACCGCTTCGCTGAAAGATCGCTATCGCTGAAAGATTTATTCATTACTGTTTCAATACTGCTATGGCTTGGTCAACACGGGCGATGAGGGCAGAAATCTGCTGTTTGGCTTTCTCCCTATCCTCGGGTTTGGCGGACAAAGTATGCGCCGTTTTGAGTTGACGATACTGCTGTTGCAAGGTCGTCAACTCCGTGTGCGAACGCATTATCTCTTGTCGTTGCTCATCGTTGGTTCGCTGCAAAGCCTCAATCGCGGCTTGCTGTTGCTGACAACGTTCGAGCAATAATCGCACATTCTGCTCCAGTGCCTCCCATTCGGTCATTCTTAGAAGCTATAGCCAACACCGATACCGAGGTTGGAGAGGAACTGTACGCGCTCAGCAGCGACAACGTGTTCTGTCTCTAAACCTTTGTCATACACCTTATCAATCTTTTGACCATTGACATACTTGAGGTTGGTGAAGAGAGTGATATTCAGGCATTTGAGGAACTGATAGCTCAGCGTCAAGTCCCAATCAACATCGAAGTTACCGAAACGGCGACCATTGTCGCGATAGCCTGCCGCAGACCACAAAGACTTATCTGCCATTTGGTCATATTGAGTTTGGGTAATGAAATTTGGATCATCACTTTGGTCTTTATACATCAACACTTTATCCCAAGCGTAGGGAGTGAAGAGGGTGAGGTTGGACATCAAGGTGAGGTCTTTGTACTTGTAGTTGAGCGAAGCCTTAATGTTCAAACCCAGTTCTGCACGGTAGTTACGATATTGCTTTTTGTTCAAATCATCAAAATACCAAGTGCCATAACTCTCTTGTAATTTATGACGCAAATCGTGTTCTGCATCTGCACCAAACGAATATTTTTTATTCACTTTATCGCTCAAGTAAGCGGTAGTGATACGACCGGAAACGGGCGACATATAGAGGGAGAAGAATTCCACGGGTTTGTAGTCAAAGCCGACCGAGATGTCCGTATAAGACGGAGCGAGGATATTACTGATAATCTGGTTTTGATCATTCAAACCTTCGTATTTACGACCAAGGTCGAATTGGGTGTGGAAGCCTGCATTGACGGTCAGATACCACTTAGGTTGGAAAGCCCAACCGAACTTCGTGTCGAAGTTAAGATGGTCAGAAGTCTTTTGCAGTTTGTCGTTTTGTTGGTCCACATACGTCAGACCATAATCGACATCGAGTTTAGCTTCCCAACTGAGGGCGTCCTTGTCGTAATTACAGTTCAGCTTACCGAACACGTCTCCGGCAACGTTGTTGTTTCCACCGGCAGCCCAGTTCACCATACCGGTTCCGTTAGCGTTAAGACCGATAATTCCAGACCACTTCCAAAGTTTGGGTTGCTCTGTTTGAGCCTCTTGGGCAAAGATAGATGTGCTGCACAAAAGTATCGCAGCGAGAATGAGATTTCTTTTCATAATGATGAATTTATAAAATGATGCAATGATGAATTGTTAATTTTAATATTGTGCTTTGTCATAAACATCATCGGCTATTTCGGAGCCGGCGAGTTTCTCGATGAGGCAGAAAGCGAAGTCGCTACTCAGTCCGGGACCTTTGGCGGTGATGATATTCTTCGATTCTACCACAAGTCCACCCACATAACTCTCGCCTAAAGCGGATTCGAAGCCCGGGTAGCAAGTGGCTTGTTTGCCTTTGAGAATGCCTAATTTGCCAAGCACGGAAGGTGCATAGCAGATGGCGGCAATAAGTTTACCCTCCTCGTTGTGTTTGAGAAGGAGATCAGTGAGCATCGAGCAGTTCTCCAAATGAGAAGCCCCGCCCGGAAGAATAAGCGTTTCGGCATCCGAAAAGTCGATATCCTCAATTTTCCCATCCGCCTGTACGGGGATATTATGAGCACCTAAAACCATAGGCTGCCCCGTAATGCTGACGGTGGTCAAAGCGATGTTTGCACGACGTAAAAGATCAATGGTTGTGATGGCTTCTATCTCTTCGAAGCCGTTGTCCAAAAACAAGTAGTTCATGTTAATTTAATTTGAATATGTACGTTATGGTTCCCATCTGTAATGTCGGTTTATCCGTAGGTGAGAACTGCGCTTTTAGCGCTGCTGCTTTGGCTGATTGTAATAAGTGGTCATCGCCGGTGTTCGTGCCCTTTCCGATGGAAGCACTAACGACCTTTCCTTGTTTATCCACGGAGATATTGATGACCACGATACCCTCCGTGTTATAATCTTTCGCCGGTAATGGCAGTTTGCCCACCAACGAGCGTCCCGCCAATGAATAGGTGTTTTGTCCGACGGTAGAAGTGCCCGTCACGTTGCCCGCCTGTTTATCTCCGGCGGTGGTACCGCTACCCTTTGACGTCTCGGGGGCTGCACCAAAGAGGGCACCCATCGCTTGCGCTTTGGCGATAGCCTCCTGTTTCTTACGTTCCCGTTCCTCTTCCTTAGCACGTTGCTCTTGCGCGAGGGCAAGGGACTCCTCATCCTCTTGGGTAATAAGTTCCTCTTTTGCCGGTTGCGTTTGCGCTGCCGGTTGCGAGACAGAAGACTCGGTCTGAGGCAGCGGGAGCGGCTCGGGTTTAGTGCCTTGTCCCAACTCTTCTTGCCCGAAAGCCACGACAATACCTTCCTCCTCAAGGACTTGAGGAGCAGAGATACACAGGAACCATAGCAGTGCCAATACACCAATTAGAAAGGCGAGAGTACCAAAAGAGGCGATGATATGTGCTTTTTGTTCGGTCTTCATCGTTTAGTTGCGATTACCACTTTCATCTTGTACTGATTAGCTATATCGAGGACGCGAACTACCTCTTTGTAAGCAATGTCTTGGTCAGCATGCAACGCCACGTACATAGACGAGTCCTGTTGCTGAATGCTGCACAGATAGGGTTCCAAGTCTTCGGGAGCAATAGCTACGGGTTTTTCCTTACCCAAAGCTACAAAATAGTTGCCGAGATTATCAATACTAACCTTAGCCACCACCTGACGGGTCGAGGTCTTAGCCGACGATTGGGGGAGGTTAATCTTAATATCGTTAGGGGAAGACATTGTGCTTGCCATCACGAAGAACAGCAAGAGCAAGAAGATAAGGTCCGTCATGGAGGACATGGCAAACGTCGCTTCTACTTTATTTCTACGTTTGAGAGCCATAGTTATGCAGGTTCATTCATTAAGTCCATAAACTCTAAGGTCTTTGCTTCCAAATTACGAATGACGCGGTCAATACGTGCCACGAGGAAGTTATAAGCGAACATTGCGAGAATACCCACGATCAGACCGCCAATGGTCGTCACCATCGCTTGATACATACCCTCGCTGAGGGCACTCATCTCAATGATTCCACTGGCGTTTTGCGCCATGTTAAAGAACGTCTGCACCATACCTAACACCGTTCCCAAGAAACCGAGCATCGGAGCACCGGCAGCGATGGTAGCCATGATAACAAGCCCTTTTTCAAGTTTGGCAACCTCTAAGTTTCCAACGTTCTCTACGGCTACTTGTACATCCTGCATAGGACGACCGATACGGGTGATACCTTTCTCAATCATACGCGATGCGGGCGTGTCAGCCGTGCGGCTGAGCTTCAAAGCCGAATCGATGTCGCCATCGTGGATGAAGTCGCGGATACGATTCATGAACATCTTGTCATCCTTACCGGCGGCACTGATAACCACCATACGCTCGATAAAGATATACACTGCCCAAGCCAACAAGAGGGCAAGAACAATCATGATCCAGCCGCCATATTGCGCCATTGTGAAAAGGTTAATAGACTGAGTTGCTTCTTCAACAGCCCCCTCCATCATAGCGAGGGTGTCCGTTGTTAATGTGTCAATTTGTAATAGCATGTCGATATTGTTTTATTGTTTCTTCTATTCCTAAATACAAAGCATCCGCAATGACGGCGTGCCCGATACTCACTTCGTCCGTCCAAGGGAAAGCGTGAATAAACGCACTGAGGTTCTTGCGGTTAAGGTCGTGCCCGGCATTCATACCCAGTCCCAATTTGTGGGCTTTCTCAGCGGCAGGTCGATATTGGGCAATGGCGGCTTCAGGGTCGGTCTCGTACAACTCGGCGTATGGACCGGTGTACAACTCTACCCTATCGGCACCCGTCTTAGCGGCGTATGCGACCATCTCGGGATCGGCATCGACGAAAATACTGACGCGGATATTTTTCTCATGGAAGAACGCGACAATCGTGCGCAGATCGTTCTCGTACTTCTTCGTATCCCAACCGTGGTTACTGGTCAACTGAGCCGGGTCGTCGGGAACCAACGTCACCTGCGTGGGGCACACGTCCGCCACCAACTGTTGAAAAGCCGGTGTAGGGTTACCTTCAATGTTTAGCTCCGTAGTAACGATTCGTTTCAACTCATAAACATCCGAGCGACGGATATGGCGCTCATCGGGACGAGGATGAACGGTTATCCCTTGTGCCCCAAAACGCTCACAGTCGATAGCGAACTGCTCAACATCGGGCACGTTTCCGCCACGAGCGTTGCGCAATGTGGCGACCTTATTGATATTTATACTAAGCTTTGTCATGAACTTTGTTCATAATTCGCTGCAAAGTTACAAAAAATTTTTGATATACACAAGGGTTTGACGAGTTTTTTTTCATTTTTAGGGCAAATAATTTGCGTATTTCAAATTTTTGTAGTATCTTTGCAGTCAAATTTCTAAATTTTAGCTTTATGACAGTAGCTATTTTTGGTAATGCGATGAAGGCGAATATGCCTCAAGAAGTAGCCCACGTGTTAGAGTTTATGCAACTGCGAGGCGTAGATATCTGTCTGTCTCAAGAGTTACGTCAGGAACTCAATTTGCGCGAATATCCCCCTTTCCCCGAAGAATGGACGTTAGAGAATGGTGAATGGAAGCCCATCAACGGCGATAGTATTGATTTCGCCTTGTCCATTGGCGGTGACGGAACGTTCCTTACCACCGCAGCGGCAATTGGAGACAAGAATATCCCTATTGTAGGCGTGAACCTTGGTCACCTTGGTTTTTTGGCAGAGGTACAAACAGCCAATGTTGATATTATCATGGAGCAACTGATTGCGGGTAAGTACACGATTGAGCAACGCTCGCTGTTGCAAGTGACATGTTCGGAGGGAGGTCACATCTCTTACCCCAACGCGCTCAATGAGGTTGCCGTCTTGAAGCAAGGATTGAGTAGTATGATTATCGTGGATACGAAACTCAATGGGCAAGACTCCATCAGTATGGAGGCCGATGGATTGGTGATTTCTACGGCTACGGGTAGTACCGCCTATAACCTTAGCGTAGGCGGTCCAATGATGGTGCCGCAAGCCAAAGGAATGATCTTGTCACCGGTAGCGAGCCACAGTTTGTCGCTGCGTCCTCTCGTTATTCCTGACGATTGGAAGATAGATATTAAAGTGCGCTCACGTATTGGCAATTACATGCTCAGTATTGATGGTCGAAGTCAAGTATTGGCGGACGAAGTGCTGCTGCACGTAGAGAAAGCGCCTTATACGATTAAGCTTGTACAAGTGGGCGAAAATAGTTTCTTGAATGCACTAAAATCGAAAATGTCATGGGGAGTCAATTAAGGATTATTTACATGGGAACGCCCGATTTCGCGGTAGCGGGATTGCGGACGTTAGTGGAGAATGGGTATAACGTGGTTGCTGTGGTGACTATGCCCGATAAACCTGCCGGAAGAGGTCACCAGATACAATATTCTCCCGTCAAGGAATATGCGTTAGAGAAAGGCATTGATGTGCTTCAACCCGAGAAACTCAAAGACCCTGAGTTTGTAGCGCAGTTAGCGTCCTATCACGCTGACTTACAGATTGTTGTTGCCTTCCGTATGTTACCCGAAGTAGTATGGACCATGCCCCGATTAGGTACGTTTAACCTGCACGCGTCCTTGCTTCCTCAGTACCGCGGAGCGGCTCCTATCCAGTGGGCAGTGATGAATGGCGATACCGAGACAGGCGTGACCACGTTTATGCTCAAGCATGAGATTGATACGGGTAACATGATCCTCCAAGAGAAGATTTCCATTGGCGAGGACGAGAACGTGGGCAGTGTACACGACCGATTGATGGAGTTGGGCAACGATGTCATCTTACGCACGGTAGCGCTGATTGAAGATTGTGACCGGAAAGGGATTGAACTTCCGACCACGCCTCAACCCGAGATAGCGGATTTACGCCCTGCACCGAAGATCTTCAAAGAGACGTGCGAGATTGACTTCACGAAGACGGGCAAACAGATACACGATTTCGTGCGAGGCTTATGTCCCTACCCTGCTGCGTGGGCGAACTTAACAATTAACGGCACGCCGTATGCTAACGTAAAAATATTTCACGTTAGCATACTAAAGTGTAGAGTGGAGAGTTTAGAGTGTAGAGATAGTGGAAAAATTATCGTACCTTGCGCTGATGGTTATGTAAGTATCGACGAACTACAACTGCCAGGCAAGAAACGCATGGACGCTAAAGCTTTATTGAATGGTTTACGAGCTCATTGATAAATATTACCACGACCAGCCGGAGTTACGGCACATCTTGGTCACGCATAGTGAGCAAGTCCGCGATCGGTCGTTGCGTATCATCGCCATGCACCCCGAATGGGATGTGGATAAGCAGTTTGTAGAGGAAGCAGCGATGTTGCACGACATTGGTATCCTCTATTGCAACGCACCTAAAATATATTGCACGGGCACGCACGCGTATATAGAACACGGCTTTTTAGGGGCAGAGTTATTACGCAAGGAAGGACTGGAACGGCACGCTTTAGTTGCCGAACGCCACACCGGTTCGGGTATATCCATCGAGCAAGTCATTCGAGAAAACCTACCTATTCCAGAGCGGGATTATATCCCCGTTAGTTTAGAAGAGAAGATTATTTGTTACGCCGATAAGTTCTATTCCAAAGCGCATTTAGGCGAGGAAGTGGAACTGAGCAAACTCCGTTATAACATGTGGAAATACGGTCACGACGCTATCTTACGTTGGGACGCATTAACGGAATTGATGGGTGAAACCAATCGATAGAAACTCCTTAAACTGGACTTTTGCTTTTTCGTCACCGGTAAAGATGACGGTATTGTCGTATCGCGGATGTAACGTAACACGAGCCGAGAGGAAACGATTGATGATGAAGTTGGCATTAACTTCTAAGTCCAACTCCACCCTACTATAATTCGTGTACATATAGAAACGCGTATCGAGTAAGAACTCACGAACGGGCTTCCATATATAATCCACGCGCACAGACGAACCGGCATCGTTGAGAATCTTCTGCCCTACCGCAACACCAAAATC
The DNA here is from genome assembly GCA_024400135.1 of Paludibacteraceae bacterium. Lineage (GTDB taxonomy): Bacteria > Bacteroidota > Bacteroidia > Bacteroidales > Paludibacteraceae > Colicola. Next base: position 2,510 of record JAKSNE010000033.1, on the reverse strand, counting down.
ATTAGGATTAGTACGAACATCATCTGCCACATACACCATCTTATAAGCAAGCGGGTTGAAGATCACACTCAGCCCACGCACAGGACGAAAGTCAAGACCGAGTGCCAAGTTCAAGCGAATAGGCGAAGCAAAAGCAGTCTTCATATTGTTGGAGTTTTCGAGATAGGTGGGCAATAAGTTCATCATAAACTCGCCCGAAAAAATAAGGTGGAGATTCTTATAAACCTCATAACCGGTCTTGGTATAGAGACGGAAATAGTCTTCCGTCGTATTGACTTTATGACACGTATCGCCGCTAATAGTAGAGAAGCCGCCGCGCCATTCGCCGCTGTTCTGCCAAGTGAACTTATCGGATTGATAGTTGATATATCCTTGTGCGATACCCAACATAGCAAAACTGGTGCTTCCGCCTTGATACCAGTTTTTAGTAACGAAGTTTTGGGTCATTTGCACCATCACGGTAGCGCCTTTGCGCCATGGCGAGCGATAGTTACGGATAGCGACTAACACGTCCTCCCTATCCTGTTCGGCATCCTTGATCCAAGACTTCTTGATTGCCAATCGGGCAACGGCAGGCGGAAGGAACTCAATATCTTTGTTGATGGTCTTGAGGGAATCGAGTAAGATAGAGTCTTGTCGAATGGAGTCTATTCGGCGTTGCTCCTCTATCGCCAAGCGGAAAATAGAATCATTATCATACAATTCTTGCGACTGTTTGGCGACGAGTTGAAGCAAGTATTCGTCCATCGTAGTCGTCTCTATCAGATCCTGCGGATGAATCGTATCGGGATAGGTATATACGTTTTGTGCTGTCGCCACAACAGCACAAAACAAGATCAATATAATACTTTTAACTCTCAACTTCGATTATTCGATTATTCGATTTTTCGATCTTTCGATTTTTCGACTATGAACCACAAGATACACTCCCCAAATAATCAGCGGGATAGACAGCACCTGCCCTTGGTTGAGGACGAAGTTATCCTCAAAAGCTTCTTGGTTGAACTTGATAAACTCCAAGCAGAAACGCGTCACAAAGACGATCAGCAAGAACACACCCAAGAGCAGTCCTTTTTTCTTGTACGCATCGAACTTCCAGTACATCACCCACGTCACCACAAAAGCAACGATACAATAGAGCATCTCGTAAATCTGCGTCGGGTGACAAGGCACTGTTTGTCCGTCGCGAACGAAGATAAAGCCCCAAGGCAGTGTAGTCGGTTCACCATAGATCTCAGAGTTCATCAGGTTACCAAAACGAATGAGGGTCGCCGTCACACAGACACCTATTACGAGGCGGTCTAATATCCACACCATCGAAGTATGGAACTCGGGACGTTTGCTGAAATGTTTCTTATTGAGTAGCCACGAAGCGATAATCAGTCCTATCGCGCCGCCGTGCGAACTCAGTCCGCCTTCCCAAATCTTCAAAAGAGCCAACGGGTTCTCTATATAAGGATTCCGGTAGTGAATATTCCAAGCAAAAATCTGGATAGGGTCATTGGTATAATGCCACTCGTAAAACCAGCAATGACCGATACGAGCGCCAATGATAACACCTAAGGTCATCCACCAAAAGATCTTCTCAGGCCAGTCCTCGGGACAGCCTTCGTGCTTGTACAGTTTGACTTGGATAAGGTAGCACAAGTAGATACCTAATGCCCAAAGTAAGCCGTACCAACGCGGTCCCCCATCCCCAATGTGGAAGATAATGGGATCAACGTTCCATACTATTGATAATAAATTATACATAATTTATTAGTTTAGAGTTGAGAGTTTAGTGTTTAGAGTAGTTTATAAGTACCTCAGTTTAGAGTTGAACTAGTCTCCGCTCGTCGGGGAATATCCCCTTGCCGCGGGGCGCTCCCCTACGGTTCCAAGTCTTCCGGTTGATAACTACGACGTAAACCGGAAATTAAACGCGCCTCTTCTTCCACTAAAACCTCAATGTTTTTTAATTCTTCTTTATCTATATATTTTAAATCATTAGCAATTTCTAATTGACTCATTACTTCCATTAAAGAACCGTAAGCAATCTCTAAAAAACGTACTTTGTCTTTTACGGAATAGCGTGAAGTTCCTTCCGTTATATTTGATGTTATAGACACAGACGAACGTCGTAATTGATCACATAGAGCATATTGTTCCTCCTTAGGACATTGTCGCAGTATTCGATAAACATTTTTAACGATTTCTTTTGCTTTAGTATAGACTAATAATTTCCTATATCCAAATATTTCCATTTTCGTAGGGGAGCGCCCCGCGGCAAGGGCTGCCGAAACAGCCCGACGAGCGGAACGCAGTCATAAAATTACACTAATTAAACTCTAAACTTATAAACTAGACGGCTACTCTACACTCTACACTCTAAACTCTAAACTCTAAACTCTAAACTCTACACTATTCCAGCCTTCCATGGCACTGTTTATACTTCTTTCCGCTACCGCAAGGACACGGGTCGTTGGGACGCGGTTTCTTATCTACGCGGATAGGCTCAGGACGGGCTTGTT
>JAKSNE010000329.1 GCA_024400135.1 Paludibacteraceae bacterium | reverse complement strand
AGAGTGTAGAGTAGTTGAGAGTTTAAAAGTTTAGAGTAAATGAGAAGACTATTGGTTTTGGGGCTGGCTACGGCATTAGTGATGCCGTTGGCTGCCAAGAAAGCTCCCAAACCCGCAGAAGTGGATTCGTTAGGTAGGAAGATTAAGACGGGTTGGAACTTTGGTGTATTGCCTTCCGTAGCTTACGATGCCGACTACGGATTTCAAGGCGGGTTATTAGGCAATGTGTATTTCTACGGGGACGGTAAGCAGTATCCCGAATATATCCACTCTATCTATGTGGAGGGGGCATATACGACCAAACACCACGGAATTTTCCGTGTCAATTACGATAGTAAGTATCTTATTCCTCACCATCGTCTGACCTTGGACGCAACGTATCTGCCCGACGCGATGTGCGACTTCTATGGCTTTAACGGATATCAGAGTAAGTTCAATTCCGATTGGGTGAAATGGAACAAGAACCCCGAGAAGATGCATAATCCCGAGGACTATCGTTCGCGCGTGTTCTATAAGTACAAACGTGACCTCATCCGTTTTGCTGCGGACATAGAGGGTACTATCTACAAGGACCTCAAATGGAACGCCGGTATAGGCGTATTGGGTTATCTCGTGAACGATTGCGATATCAACATGCTCAATGGCAAGAAGAACGTCTATGATCCCGAGAAGAAACACTACGAGCAAAAAGCCTTAGACCCCGAAATGGGCAGTCTGTATAAGAACTACCAAGATTGGGGTCTGATTAGCAAAGACGAGAATAGGGGAGGGTGGCACCCTTACGCCCGTGTGGGTATCACTTTTGATACGCGCGACAAGCGTCAAGGACCGAACAAAGGTATCTGGACGGACTTGTTCTTTACCTATAACGCTGCCTTCAATGCTAAGTACGGCGGACAGCAATGCAATCAAGCCAAAGCGGGCTTTAATAACCTGCAATTCAACTTCGCGTTCCGTCATTATGTATCCTGTTTTGTGGATAAGAAAGGCATCCAGCGTGTGACGTTCACGTATCGTTTGGGTGTGCAGAACTTGATTGCCGGTAATACGCCTTTCTATATGGACAACTACCTCAATACGCTCTTCATCCAGCGCGTGCTGTATGAGAACCTTGG
>JAKSNE010000328.1 GCA_024400135.1 Paludibacteraceae bacterium | reverse complement strand
GCCCGTGCTATCGACCTTATCTTCCATCAAGGAACGATTGCCGAGACCTATAACATCGGCGGGTTCAACGAGTGGAAGAACATTGACATCATCAAAGTGCTCATCAACACTGTCGATCGTCTGCTTGGTCGCCAAGAAGGCGAAGACATGGATCTTATCACTTACGTCACCGACCGTGCCGGACACGACTTGCGCTACGCCATCGACTCTCGTAAGTTGCAGAAAGAGTTAGGGTGGGAGCCGTCCTTGCAGTTCGAAGAAGGTATAGAAAAAACTGTCCGCTGGTACTTGGATCATCAAGCATGGCTCGATAATATCACCAGCGGAGAGTACGAGAAATACTACGAATCAATGTACGCTAATCGTTAATCGTTCGTATTACGATACACCTTGGGAGTGATACCCACGTGTTGTTTGAAGAAACGATTAAAGAACGCCACATTCTCAAAGCCCAGCGCGAGTGCGACCTCCTTAATAGGAGTAGAAGTCAACTTCAGCTGGGCTTTGGCATCGGTAAGGATAGCCTCCGACACGATATCGCCTGCGGTACGCTGACTCGCATTGCGAATCGTAGCGCACAGGTGCGGCAACGTGATGTGCATCAGGTCTGCATATTCGTTCACATGATGCAGGCGGTGATAGTTCTTCATCACTAATTGGCAGAACGTCTGATAAATCTCCATCTTCCGATCCACCGTCCTAATAGCGTCCTCTTCCTCCGTGGCACTCAAATCGCGGAAAGCAACGTTAAACACGTTGTAAATATGCACCATTTTCTCTGTGCTCAATGCCGTAGGCTGACAATTAGCCGCTTGCAGCATGAGGGCATATAAGTTTACGACTAACTGACTGCGGTCCTCCGCCAAATGGACAAAGTTATGACCTAAATTACGAGGCTTGAAGGAGATACGCGTGTTCGTGTACGAATACTTCTCCAAGAACGTAGAGGAGAATAACACATAGTACACTAACGCATCTTCCGAGCACTTCTTGATTTGGAGGAAAGAACCGGGTTCGAGGTACAACAGGTCGTGTTCTTTGAAGTCGCAAGGCGTGATATTGATCGTGGCTTTTGCTGATCCACGAGCCATAAACGCATATACGCCACAAGCAATCTT
>JAKSNE010000327.1 GCA_024400135.1 Paludibacteraceae bacterium | reverse complement strand
ATCGACACCCAAATCATCGGTATTGATTACGAACCCCAAGCCGATTGTATCGGTTGTGGCGCTTGTCAAGGATGCGAACCTTGTGCCATCGGCGGCGCTTGCTACGAACGTGTCCGCGAAGCTTTAGAGACAGCCGATGGTCTGATTGTGGGCAGTCCTGTTTATTATGCCGGTCCCACGGGTGCTATCTGCTCCCTCTTAGATCGTGTATTTATGTCTTGCAAGCCTTTGCTCGAATATAAACCGGCTGCTTCGGTAGTCGTCTGCCGTCGTGGTGGTGCCAGTGCAGCGTTTGACCGACTGAACAAGTATTTCCAAATATATAATATGCCGGTCGTTAGTTCGCAATATTGGAATATGGTTTATGGACAAGTTCCGGGCGAAGCGGAACTCGATGCCGAAGGCTTACAAACGATGCGCACCCTTGCCCGTAATATGGCTTGGACTTTGCGCAGCCTTCAGCCTGCTCCTCGTCCCGCCAAAGAGCCTAAACAACAAACGAATTTTATACGGTAAATCATGAATCAAATCCAAAATACCATGTTTTCTCATGCTGCCCCTACACAAGTAGCAGGATTGTCACGCTTCTTCAAGACGGGCAAGGGGCAGTATGGTGAAGGCGATCGGTTTCTTGGCATCAAAGTGCCTGTTACACGAATTGTGGTCAAAGCGCTTTGGAAAGAGACCACGTTTGCCGATTTGGAGGAGTGTATCGTTAGTCCTTATCACGAGATTCGTCTTGCTGCTTTGCTTACATTGGTGCAGATATTCAAGCACGCGAAGAAGGGCCCCGCTTTACAACAACAATGCGTGGACTTCTATCTTTCCCATACAAAAACAATCAATAATTGGGATTTGGTCGATTTGTCTTGCTACGAGATATTGGGAAGTTGGTTGATGGATAAAGACCGCACATTGTTATATGACTTAGCACGTGATGGCAAAACCATTTGGGAACAACGCATTGGGATAGTCTCTACCATGGCGTTCTGCCGTGCCGGACAATTAGACGACACATTTGCTATTGCGGATATATTCTTACAGAAACCTCAACCGCTGCATGACCTTTTGCAAAAAGCCGTAGGCTGGTTGTTACGAGAGGCGGGCAAACGCGATAAACAACGGCTGAAAGA
>JAKSNE010000326.1 GCA_024400135.1 Paludibacteraceae bacterium | reverse complement strand
GTAACGATGATTCAACGCTGGCCGGTGAAGAAAGCTATCACCGCTTATCGTGAGAAACCACGTCCATTCAAACTGTTGGAGACCGGTGTGCGTACCATCGATACCGCTAACCCCATCTGCGAGGGCGGTACAGGATTTATCCCGGGTCCTTTCGGTACAGGTAAGACCGTGCTTCAACACGCTATCTCCAAACAAGCCGAAGCGGACATCGTTATCATCGCTGCCTGCGGTGAGCGTGCCAATGAGGTGGTGGAGACCTTCACGGAGTTCCCCGAATTGGTTGACCCGCACACAGGTCGTAAGTTGATGGAGCGTACCATCATCATCGCAAATACTTCAAACATGCCTGTTGCTTCTCGTGAGGCTTCCGTATATACGTCTATGACCATTGCCGAGTATTACCGCTCGATGGGTCTGCGCGTGATGTTAATGGCTGACTCCACTTCTCGTTGGGCACAAGCCCTTCGTGAGATGAGTAACCGTATGGAGGAGTTGCCCGGTCAGGACGCTTTCCCAATGGACTTGTCCGCTATCATCGGCGCGTTCTACGCCCGCGCAGGTTTCGTATATCTGAATAACGGTAAGACCGGTTCGGTAACGTTCCTTGGTACGGTATCGCCTGCCGGCGGTAACCTCAAAGAGCCTGTAACCGAAGGTACTAAGAAAGTGGCTCGCTGCTTCTACGCCCTCGAACAAGCTCGTGCCGACCGCAAACGTTACCCGGCTGTGAACCCGATTGACTCGTATTCTAAATACCTCGATTATCCTGAGTTCCAAGAGTATATCAAGACCCGTATCGGTGACGACTGGTTAGAGATGGTTAACGACATGAAGACCTACCTGCAACGCGGTAAGGAGATTCAAGACCAAATCAACATCCTTGGTGATGACGGTGTACCTGTTGATTACCACGAGGCTTTCTGGAAGGCAGAAGTGCTGGACTTCGTTATCCTGCAACAAGACGCCTTCGATAAGACCGATGCCTTGTGCCCACTGGAGCGTCAACAGTATATGCTCAAACTCATCATGGATATCTGCCGTCACGACTACGACTTCGATAACTTCCTCGATGTGAGCGAATACTTCAAGAAAGTCATCAACCTCTGCAAACAAATGAACTACTCGGAGTTCCAATC
>JAKSNE010000325.1 GCA_024400135.1 Paludibacteraceae bacterium | reverse complement strand
GTGCGGATATACTCCGCCGGCGTATAGCTATGAATGACTTCAAAGGCTTGGTCTAAATCGGCAAAACGCCAACCGAGTTGGTCCGCCACCATCTTGCCCACGGTAGTCTTTCCCGCCGCCATATAACCGATGAGATAAACAGGTAACTTCATTGCTCTATAGGCTCGTCATTATCCTTCCACACTAACGTGTCGTTTTGGAAATAGGCGTAAGGCAAGAGGCTCTGAACCGTCGGTTCTACTTCGTGCAGCAGTTGCCACTCCTTATTATATATATGCGCGCGCGAATTACAGATGGGCACACAAGAGGTCTGAACAACGAGAAACGAATCGGGATACGTCACCACTTCTACGTAGCAACTATCCGCCAAACGAATACGACTATACGTATCCGTCTCTACTTCAGCGACAGGATTGCCGTGCAAGGCTGTCACCACCATCATCATCTCGATAATCAGGTCCTTCATCCTACTCTACTTCCGTCTTCGCCTCTTCAGGTACGACCGTTCCATTCTCAAAGAGAAGCTTACGACCGGGGAACGCCGTCAACCACGCAGGGTTATGGGTGGAGATCAGCACGGCTATGCCGGCTTGACAGATGCCTCGCAGCAGTTCGATAATCTCCGTCCCCGTAGTAGCGTCTAAGTTTCCTGTAGGCTCGTCCGCAAGGATAATCTCGGGCGAGTTCAGCAAAGCGCGAGCGATAGCTACACGTTGTTGTTCACCTCCCGAGAGTTGGTGGGGCATCTTATAGCCCTTGGTCTCCATATTGACTTGACGGAGTACCTCCTTTATATGCTTCTGCATCAACTGCTTATCCTTCCAGCCCGTAGCGCGAAGCACGAACATTAAGTTCTCCTCCACCGAGCGGTCGGGAATAAGTTGGTAGTCTTGGAAGATGATCCCTAAACGGCGACGCAGATACGGTAACTCGCGCCGTTTGAGATGAGCTAAGTCATAATCTAAGATCGAAGCATCTCCTTCTGCAATAGGAAGCGCGCCATAAAGGGATTTAAGGAAGGTCGATTTACCCGACCCTACTTTTCCCCATAGATAGACCCACTCCCCCGAGTTAATCTCGAGGTTGACGTTTCGCAGAACGACTTGTTCGGCTTGGTCTAACTCAACGTTCTTATA
>JAKSNE010000324.1 GCA_024400135.1 Paludibacteraceae bacterium | reverse complement strand
CGTAGGAGGTGATCCATCTGCAGGTTCCCCTACAGATACCTTGTTACGACTTAACCTCCCTTGCTGAATCTCAGTTCGAATACCCCAATTAAAGGTAACCTCACTGAAACCCGACTCGGGTGGTTTGACGGGCGGTGTGTGCAAGGAGCAGGGGCATATTCACCGCGAGTTTTTGATTCGCGATTACTACGGAATCCAGCTTCGTGAGGGTGAGTTACAACCCTCAGTCCGAACTACGGACGGGTTTCGAGATTGCCTCCACCTTTCGGTGTCGGAACTCATTGTCCCGCCCTTTGTAGCGCGCGTGTAGCCCAAGAGATTCAGGGCATACTGACCTACCGTTGACCTCTCCTTCCTCTGACTTAGCGCCAGCGGTCCCGGTAATGTGCCTGATCTGCGGACAGACCAGTAGCAATTGCAAGTGAGGGTCTTGTTCGTTATCTCACTTAAGAGAACGCTTTACAGTACGAACTGACGATGGCCATGCACCACTTCTCCAAGAATCAAGCAAAGTCATTAGCCTGGCTTTCATGTGATGGTCTCCCTTGGTGAGTTTTCCGGTGTTGAATCCAATTAAACCGCACGCTCCTCCCGTTGCGGTGCTCCCCCGCCAATTCCTTTAAGTTTCATCCTTGCGGACGTACTCCCCAAGTAGCAGACTTAACAACTTCTCTCCGGCACTGAATGCCCCCGAAGGGCCTCCAACACCAAGTCTGCAGCGTTTACACCCTGGACTACCGGGGTATCTAATCCCGTTTGCGACCTAGGGCTTCGTCCCTCACCGTCGGATCCGTTCTAGCAAGACGCCTTCGCCACCGGTGGTCCTTTAAGGATTACAGGATTTTACCCCTACCCCAAAAGTACCTCTTGCCTCTCCCGGTCCCAAGCTCAACAGTCTCCTCGGAATTCGGATAGTTAAGCTACCCGATTTACCCAAGGATTTAATGGACCGGCTACGAACGTTTTAGACTCAATAAAATCGACCACCACTCGGGCTGCGGGTATTACCGCGGCGGCTGGCACCCGTCTTACCCAGCCCTTATTCCTCTAGTTATCTACGCTAAAGAAAAGCTAACACTAATGTGCTAGCACTAGGAATTCCCTCATCGGAGTTGCCTCCATTGTGAAGTTTTCGCGACTGCTGCGCCCCGTAGGGCCTGGA
>JAKSNE010000323.1 GCA_024400135.1 Paludibacteraceae bacterium | reverse complement strand
TAGATGCTCACATACGCGTTGCGCGTGAAGTCACCACTGCCGCCGATACCGTTCATCATCTTCGTACCACAAATGTGGGTGGAGTTGATGTTTCCATAGATATCCGCCTCGATAGCGGTATTGATGGTAATCAAGCCCAAACGACGAGCCACTTCGGGGTTATTGGAGATCTCTTGCGGACGAAGAACGATCTTGTCCTTAAAGAAGTCCATGTGGTCGATGATGTCTTGCAGTTTATCGGCAGCCACTGTCAGCGAGCAACCGGAAGCGAACTTAATACGACCCTCTTTCATCAGACCTACTACGGAGTCTTGGATGACCTCGGTGTACATCTCGAAAGGAGGAATAGCCTCGTTCTCGCCGAGAGCACCTAACACCGCATTAGCGATGTTGCCTACACCACTTTGGATGGGCAAGAAAGACGCAGGGATACGACCGGCTTTCATCTCGTTAACGAGGAAGAGAGCCACGTTATCGCCGATACGTTTGGTTGTCTCGTCCAGTTCGGAGAACTTACCTACCTCGTTAGGACGGTTGGTACGAACAACAGCGACGATCTTCTTTGGATCGACTTTGATGCAGTCGGTACCGATACGGTCGGAGGGTTTATACACAGGAATCTCGCGACGCATAGGAGGATCGAGAGGTTCGTAGATATCGTGCATTCCACGCATTGAAGCGGGCATAGCGGCATTGAGTTCAACGATGATACGGTCTGCCATCTTACAGAACGTAGGCGCATTACCTACACCTGCGGTGGGCACGATCTCACCATCCTCAGTCACCTCACAAGCCTCTACGAGAGCCACCGTCGGACGGGGCAAGAATCCGTAACGGATGTCTTGTGCCAGTTCGCTCAGGTGCATATCAAAATAATGTGCTTGTTGGGCGTTGAGTTCTGTACGTAAGTCTTTATTCGATTGATAGGGGGTGCGGTGGTTGATAGCGTGCGCACGAGCTAAGGCACCGTCGCAGCTATCGCCGGTAGAAGCACCGGTATAGATATCAATCTTAAACTCTTTTCCTTCTGCGTGCAACTGCTCAGCCATGTGGGCAATCGCCGTAGCTACGTCTTTAGGAGCACCGGCAGGGGTAAAACCACCACAACCGACAACGTCTCCGTTTTTTACGAATTTTGCAGCTTCGTCAGCTGACATAAAAGGAAGC
>JAKSNE010000322.1 GCA_024400135.1 Paludibacteraceae bacterium | reverse complement strand
AAGAGACGAGGCAATATGATGTCAGTCTGGCATACGACAAAGAGTTTAGAGTTGATAGTTTAGAGTTGAGAGATATAGGTTTACATGCGAAGGTGGACGGGTATTTCAATCAGGTCAAAAATAAGATAGTGGCGATACCCAAAGGCAACTCCCAATACAGGTGGATGATGATGAATATAGGGTACGTGGAAATACGCGGCATAGATGTGAATGTGGGTTTGGATTTCATCTTCCCGCTATCCACAACGTCTTTCCCCTTACAGTTGAGTGTAAGCGGCAATTATACCTATCAAAAAGCGCAAGATTTCACGGATCCCGACGATCCGCTAACCTATGGTGGACAGATTGCCTATATCCCATGGCATTCCTGTTCGGTTCTCGCTAATCTGAAATGGAACGGGTTAAATTTTAATTATAGTTTCATTTATGTGGGTGAGCGTTATCACAACTCTGCCAATATACCGGCTAACTATGAGCAACCGTGGTACACACATGATATGGCAGTGGGCTATCTATTCAAAATACCCAATACTAGATATAAAGTTCGACAATCATTTGACATAGATACTTCATTGGAAATAAATAACATTTTTAATCAGCAATATGATATTATTCTCAACTATCCGATGCCGGGTATTAATGGTAAGCTTATCGTTAAGTTTATTATTTAGTGCGTGTCGCGGGAAAGATACTTTTATACAGCCGGAAATGGAGTCAATAGGCGATACGACCCATGCTGAAATAATGGGTTTTTACCTTTTGAATGAAGGCAATATGGGTTCTAACAAAGCCTCGTTGGACTATTATGATTTCTCATCAGGCACTTATACCCGTAATATTTACCAGGCGGCTAATCCCCATCTGCCGCAATCTTTGGGGGATGTGGGTAATGATATTAAAATATACGGCAATCGTCTTTATGCAGTAATCAATTGCTCCAATTTTGTCGAGGTGATGGATGCTGCTACAGCCAAACATATCGGCACGGTCAACATACCCAATTGCCGTTACCTTCGTTTCCAAGGGCGATACGGTTATGTCACTTCCTATGCCGGTCCGGTATTGATAGACCGGAACTATAAGCAATTAGGTTATGTTGCAAAGTTTGATACTGCCACACTCCAAATCGTCGATACCTGCCATGTCGGCTTTCAGCCGGACGAGTTGGAGGTGG
>JAKSNE010000321.1 GCA_024400135.1 Paludibacteraceae bacterium | reverse complement strand
GGCAAGGAATATTCCGAGCCCGGTTTCTATTCGGATACCGTTTGCAACATCGCAAGTTACACGTCTATCATCTATACGCTCAACCTCTCTCTTATCGTTCCGACTGAGATTCAATCGGCTACCGTACTCACACAAGAGATTTGTGCAGACGCTCATGAGATGGTGCTTTACGTGCAACACACCGGCGCAACACCGCAAACCTTTAGCGTTTACTTCGATGCTCGTGCTCACCACGAAGGCTTTGAGGATATCAAGGACGCAAGCTTCCTTACTCCGGGAGTTATCACCATCCCGGTTCCTGAAATGGGCGTTCCTGCTTATCAAAACCACATGCGTTACGTGCGTCCGGATAACTACACCGTCACCGTCGAACTGAATAACGGCGTCTGCGGAGTGGCTAAGTCCAAACCTGTCGAGTTCCAAGTTCGTTATCCAAGTTGGATCCTCGAACAAAACTGGAGCAACGTTGTGGCTGTCTTGGCAAAAGATTACAATGGCGGATTCGAGTTCAACCAGTACTCATGGCGTATCAATAACGCTCCAATGGAAGGTACGGAAGCTTACATCCGTAACGACTTCCTTGCTAAGGGCGATTCAGTGGTGGCTTACCTCACCCGCGTCGGTGAAGACTATAGTATCCCAACCTGCCCGCTTATCATTGCGGCTCCGGCTCCTGATGCATATCCGACACCTGTCCTGCAAGTTGAACCGTCCTCCGCTCCGGTGACAAGCCCGCGCTTTGTTATCAAATCGCAAATGGGTGGCGATTATAGCATCTACACTATGATGGGACAACCTCTCGGACAAGGTAAGTTCGAACAGGGAATACACGAACTCATGCTTCCTGCGTTGGTTGGACACTATGTCATCTACGTCTCACAAGAAGACGGAACGAAGAAAGCACAACACGTGATCGTTTACTAACAAGATGAATAGAAAAAGAGGTATCCAAATGGGTACCTCTTTTTTGTTGCGGAAAGAGAGGGATTCGAACCCCCGGAACCTCTCAGTTCAACGGTTTTCAAGACCGCCGCGTTAGACCACTCCGCCATCTTTCCAGTGCTTTTTTCCAAAAGACGCTGCAAAATTACTGCTTTTTTCTCATATATGCAAATATTTTCTTCAGTTTTGTGCTTTTTTATTTGCATATTTCGCAAAAAAGCAGTACCTTTGTATGC
>JAKSNE010000320.1 GCA_024400135.1 Paludibacteraceae bacterium | reverse complement strand
ACAATCCGCATTGCGCTTTTTAATAGATGCTCTAACCTTCATATCAAAAATTTTTTAAATTTTTTCTATGGAGCCTTGGCTGCGTCGAGTTGCTCAAGTAAACTTGGACTCGACTTGCACAAGCCTTCATCTTTTTAGTTTAATTATTTGTATCGGAAGCTTATTCTTCCTTTGGTCAGATCATAGGGGCTCATCTCGACTTTTACGCGGTCGCCCGGTAAAATCTTAATGTAGTGCATACGCATCTTACCCGAGATATGAGCGGTGATGATGTGACCACTTTCTAACTGGACATGAAACATCGCGTTCGATAACGCCTCGGTGATCATGCCATCTACTTCAATTGAATCTTGTTTTGCCATAATTGTTCGTTGTGGTTATTAAATAAATCTATCTTTTAGGACCTCTTGAATATACTTAAAGGTGGATAGCACATCGGCTTTGCCTTGTCTCACGCACACGCTCCACTCGTAGTGGGCTGCGGGTTTGCGATCCGCTGCGCGAGCCGTCCAGCCATCGTCCTCTATAATCACATTCCTTCGACCCATCATCACCATTGGCTCTATGGCAATCGTCATACCGGATTTCAAAACGAGTCCGTTACCTCTCCTACCATAGTTACAAACCTCCGGGTCTTCGTGCATCTCACGACCAATGCCGTGACCGACAAACTCGCGTACCACTTGGTAACCGGCTTGCTCGGCGTGAGACTGTATCGCATAGCTGATATCGCCTAAACGACGACCAACGATAGCCTGCTCTACGCCCAGTTGCAAACACTCCTTCGTTGTACGCAGCAGTCGCATGACCTCGGGGCTTACTTCGCCCACGGGGAAGGTGTAAGCTGAATCGGCATGGAAGCCGTTCAGCAATACACACCCATCCACCGAGACGATATCGCCATCTTTGAGCACCACATCCTTACTTGGGACACCGTGTACGACCTGTTCATTGACCGAAGTACAAAGCGTAGCCGGATAACCTTCGTATCCCAAACAAGAAGGGACGCCTCCGTGATCACAGATGAAATCGTGAGCGATCTTATCCAGTTCTGCGGTGGTAACGCCCGGTTTAATCACCTTAGCTAACTCACCATACGTACGACCCAGCAGGTCGTTCGCAGCTCGTAAGAGCTCTACTTCCTCATCTGTCTTTAGATAGATCATTCTTTTCTTTAATAAGC
>JAKSNE010000032.1 GCA_024400135.1 Paludibacteraceae bacterium | reverse complement strand
GCAAAATTACAAAAAATAAATGATATGTGCAAATAAATTTGCATATATGAAAAAATTTTACTAATTTTGCAGCCAATTTGAGTAAACATAAATAAATATATGGAATTAAGCGAACAAGAATTAGTGCGCAGACAAAGTCTGCAAACCATGCGAGATATGGGCATCGACCCCTACCCCGCACAAGAATATGTAGTCACTGGTTACTCTACCGACATCAAGAATAACTTCGACGAATGGGACGGCAAACCCGTCACCATCGCCGGACGACTGATGAGCAAACGTATCATGGGTAAAGCTTCCTTCATCGAGCTGCAAGACTCGAAAGGACGTATTCAATGCTATGTGAGTCGCGATGATATTCAAACTCCCGCCCCTGAGCCCGACGCTGATCAGTTGAGAGTTGAGAGTGTAGAGTGTAGAGTAGTTGAGAGTCAAAAGTTGACAGTTGAACAGCAGATGTATAATGTGGTGTTCAAGAAACTGCTGGACATTGGCGACTTTATCGGTATAGAGGGGTTCGTATTCCGCACTCAGATGGGTGAGATCAGCGTTCACGCCAAGAAACTGACGGTACTCGCTAAGTCGTTGCGTCCACTGCCTATCGTCAAATACAAAGACGGCGTAGCTTACGACGGCTTCAATGACCCCGAGCAACGCTATCGTCAACGTTATGTCGATCTCGTAGTGAATGAGGGTGTAAAAGACACGTTCCTCAAACGTGCCACTATCCTGCGTACGATGCGTAAAATCTTCGACGAAGCCGGATACACGGAGGTAGAGACTCCTATCCTACAGCAGATTGCCGGTGGCGCGAGTGCTCGTCCGTTCATCACACACCACAACACGTTAGACGTAGATATGTACCTGCGTATCGCTACGGAGCTGTACCTCAAACGTCTTATTGTAGGCGGTTTTGAGGGCGTGTATGAGATTGGTCGTAACTTCCGTAACGAAGGTATGGACCGCAGTCACAACCCCGAGTTCACGTGCATGGAGCTTTACGTTCAATACAAAGACTATAACTGGATGATGAGCTTCACCGAAAACCTGTTAGAGAAGATTGCTATCGCTGTCAACGGTACCACGAAAGTGCAGATTGGTGACCACGAAGTGGATTTCAAAGCTCCTTATCGTCGCTTGCCGATCCTCGATGCTATCAAAGAGAAAACCGGCGAAGACCTGTCCGTGATGAGCGAAGACGAGATTCGCAAGGTAGCTATCAAATATGGTGTAGAAGGAACGGATAAGATGGGTAAGGGTAAACTGATTGACGAGATCTTCGGCGAGACCTGCGAGGGGACGTTTATTCAGCCTACGTTCATCATCGACTACCCCGTTGAGATGAGCCCGCTGACGAAGATGCACCGCTCGAAACAAGGAATGACGGAGCGTTTTGAGTTGATGGTGAACGGCAAAGAGTTAGCCAATGCGTATTCGGAGCTTAATGACCCGATCGACCAATATAACCGCTTCGTAGAGCAGATGAAGTTAGCCGACAAAGGCGATGATGAGGCAATGGTGATTGACCAAGACTTTATTCGTGCCCTCGAATACGGTATGCCGCCCACAAGCGGTATTGGTATCGGTATTGACCGTCTCGCTATCCTAATGACGGGACAAGCGAGTATTCAAGAAGTGCTGTTGTTCCCGACGATGCGATGAAAAATAGAGTTGCGATATTAGGTAATGGGAGTTGGGCAACAGCATTGGCAAAGGTGCTGCTCATCAATCAACCTACCATAAACTGGTTCATTCGACGACAAGAAGCCATTGACGAGTTCGTGGCACAGGGCAAGAACCCTAAGTACCTCAGTAATATCCGTTTCGACACCGATCGAATCCATTTCTCGGCGGATATCAATGAGGTGATAACCAATTCCGATATTTTGGTATTGGCTATTCCGTCTCCGTACGTGAAGTTATCCCTTAACAAAGTGAAACGCTCCTTACGGCAGAAACTGATTATCTCGGCGGTCAAAGGAATGATTCCGGATGAGAATATGATTGTGACGGACTACCTCAAGCATAAGTTTCACGTTCCCTACTCTAACCTTGCGGTCATCGCAGGTCCTTGCCATGCGGAAGAGATTGCGTTAGAGCGACTGAGTTATCTCACCATCGGGTGCGAGGATATGGCAGGCGCTAAACGCGCAGCGGCGTTGTTCGAGACGGACTTCGTGAGAACATGCGTGAGCGACGATGTGGTAGGACTGGAATACTCGTCCGTGATGAAGAACATCTACGCTATTGCTGCCGGCATGTGCTATGGACTGCACTACGGAGATAACTTCCAGTCGATACTGATCTCCAATGCGATACAAGAGATAGACCGTTTCACCACGGCTTTTGATAACCGCCATCGAAACATCGATGCCTCCGGCTATTTGGGCGATGTGCTGGTGACGGCTTATTCGAAGTTCAGCCGTAACCGCCAGTTCGGTCAACTCATCGGCATGGGTTATAGCGTGAAGGCGGCTCAGATAGAGATGGAGATGGTAGCCGAAGGGTATTACGGTACACGTTGTATCCATTTAGCCAACGAGAAGATGCAAGTCAGACTGCCTATCGCCGAGGCGATGTACGATATTTTATACAATCACCAATCGCCCACGATAGCGATTAAAGAATTAACACAGAAACTACAATAATTTTACGATAATGAAGATTTGTCTTAAAAATGCTATTTCATTTGTACCGGAAGGTACGATGACTACGCTTGCAGCCCAGACACAAGCTGCTAACGAATTATTAGAAAACGGTCAAGGTGCAGGTAACGATTTCTTAGGTTGGGTTCACCTCCCCAGCGAGACGACGGAAGCCCTCTTAAATGATATCCAAGCTACGGCAGATAAACTGCGTGCTAAAGCTCAGATTATCGTGGTAGCAGGTATCGGTGGTTCGTATCTCGGTCCTCGTGCCGTAAACGAAGCTCTCGACCATACGTTTGGACTCAACGGCAATAACCCGAAAGTGGTGTATGCCGGTAATAACATTGGCGAGGACTACTTGGCAGACCTGATGGAACTGCTTGAGGGTAAGACGTTTGCCATCATCAATATCTCGAAGTCGGGCACGACGACGGAGACTGCTTTGGCATTCCGTCTGCTCAAGACGATGCTCGAGAAACAGGTGGGTAAGGCAGAAGCCAAAGACCTCATCGTTTGTATCACAGACAAAGCCAAAGGTGCTGCTCGCAAAGTGGCTGAGATAGAGGGATATAAGACGTTTGTTATTCCGGATAACGTAGGTGGACGTTTCAGCGTACTGACGCCGGTAGGACTGCTGCCTATCGCTTGCGCAGGACACGATATCAAAGCTCTTATACAAGGTGCAAGAGACATGGAGAAAGCGACGGGCGTAGAGGTGGCGTACGAGAATAACCCTGCTTGCCAATATGCGGCAATGCGCAATGCACTCTATCAGTTTGGTAAGAAGATTGAGATCATGGCCAACTTCAACCCGAAAGTGCATTATTTCGCTGAGTGGTGGAAACAACTCTACGGCGAGAGCGAAGGCAAAGACCATAAAGCTATCTTCCCTGCCAGTGTAGATCTGACGACGGATTTGCACTCGATGGGACAGTGGATTCAAGACGGCGAACGCTCTATCTTTGAGACAGTTATCTCGATTGAGAACCCGAATAAGAAAGTGATCTTCCCGAAAGATGAGCAGAACCTCGACGGACTGAATTTCTTGGCAGGTAAGCGCGTAGATGAGGTCAATAAGATGGCAGAACTCGGTACGCAACTGGCTCACGTGGATGGCGGTGTGCCGAATATCAAGATTAGTTTTGAGAAAGTGGACGAGTATAACCTCGGTCAGTTCATCTATTTCTTTGAGCGTGGGTGCGGTATCTCGGGGTATATGTTAGGCGTTAATCCGTTCAACCAACCCGGCGTAGAAGCCTATAAAAAGAATATGTTTGCCTTGCTGGATAAGCCCGGGTACGAGGAGGAGTCCAAGGCGATTAAGATGCGTTTAGGTGTTTAGATGTTTAGACGTTTAGGCGTTTAGATGTTTAGGCGAAAGTAAAAAATATTATGGAAGGAAATTGGACTACAAAGATAAAGCCGAAGGATAAGCTCTTAAGTGTTGACTTCAAAGAGATCTGGCGGTACCGCGACTTGATGATGTTGTTCGTCAAGCGAAACATCATTACGCAGTATAAACAGACCGTCTTAGGGCCACTTTGGTACGTCATTCAACCAATGATGACGACCATCATGTATATGGTTGTGTTCGGCGGTATCGCAAAGATCTCTACCGACGGACTACCCCAACCGCTTTTCTATTTGGCGGGTATTTCTTTTTGGCAGTATTTTTCAGACTGCTTGAATAAGACCAGTAATACGTTTGTCTCCAATGCCGGAATCTTTGGTAAGGTCTATTTCCCGAGATTGGTGACGCCACTGAGTGACGTAATCAGTAACTTAGTGCGTTTCGGAATACAGTTTGCCCTCTTCCTTATTGTGTATGCGTACTACGCGATCTTTACGGACGTGCAGATTCAGACTAACCTCTATGCCCTACTCTTCCCTGTGCTTGTGATAATGCTGGCAGGTTTGGCATTAGGTTTCGGTGTGCTGTTCTCGTCTATGACCACGAAATATAGGGACTTGCAGTTGCTGCTCTCTTTCTTCGTGAGCCTATGGATGTACGCAACGCCGGTTATCTATCCGCTCTCGACTATCACTAATGAGAAGATTAAATTCGTTATGATGCTCAACCCGTTGACGGGAATTGTGGAGTTCTTCAAGTATGGCATGTTAGGCGTGGGCTGCCACGAATGGTGGATGCTGGGATATAGCTTCGGCTTTATGGTCGTGCTGTTAGGCATCGGTATCGTGGTGTTCAATAAGGTGCAACGGTCGTTTATGGATACCGTGTAAATGATGAATTGATGGGAAAAATTACACAGAAAATTTTTAGTAAAGATTATAGAAAAGATTTTGGAAAGATTTCTCGCCGATAGGCGAATAAAATAAAGTAAGTGCTAAAATGATTTTTGTACGGATTTTAAGTAAAGATTTTAGCGTAAGATAAGTGAGTTCAGACTATCAAAGAAAATCCAAACTAAAAATTGTTTCAAAAATCAGTTGGACGGTATCTTTTTTTTGGATTTCGGGCTACGCCCTCAGAAATCAGAAAAGAATCTAAATAAAAATCTATACTAAAAATCAAAGAAGAACTAATAAAGCATCTGTGAAATGGACCTACAAATAATTTTTATTATTAAGTGTGCGTTAAAGCACACCGCAGTGTAGCAAAGAGGAACTGCGCCTACTATTTGTTTATTTATTGGACTTGGAAGTTTACTTACAGGGACAGAAATAAAGAAATAGGAGGAATAAAAAAACAGAAAATCAGAGGAATCTGTGAAATCTGTGAGAGATAAAAGAAACTAGAAACGGGAAGCGGGAGGGAACGCCCCGCGGCAAGGGGCGACAGAACGCCCCGACGAGCGGAGAGGCATATAGCGAAGTGGTCCTACAACGAAGTGATCAAAATTAAGACAGTATGATTGTTTATCCGAATTGCAAGATAAATATTGGTTTAAGGGTGCTGAATAAGCGAAAAGATGGTTACCATAACTTGGAGACCATCTTTTATCCTATTCATAGTCTAACGGACACATTAGTCGTAGAACCTTCCACACAAGACGATATTATCTTCCGCCAAAAAGGGATGACGATTGACTGCGTACCCGAGAACAACCTCATTGTGCGTTGCTATCGGCTGATGCGGTCGCTCTATCCTGCCATTGGCGGCGTAGAGGTAGAACTGACGAAGACTATTCCTTTTGGTGCGGGCTTAGGTGGTGGCAGCAGCGATGCAGCTCATACGGCTATCGCCCTCAACGAACTCTTTCATCTCGATATAGATAAGGCTCAGTTAGCCGCCATCGTCAGCCAACTCGGTGCGGACTGCGCTTTCTTTATCTATAACACACCTTGTTACGCAGAAGGTATTGGTGAGGTTCTCACTCCCCTATCGACTTCGCTCAAAGGCACACGGATCGTAATGGTCAAACCCGAGGTCGCTATCTCGACCAAAGAAGCCTATTCCGGTATCACGACCGAACTGCCCTCAGGCAGTCTGCCTCGCACTCTTTCCGAGGAGGCATTGAGGAGCGATTCGGCTTTTGTCAATGATTTTGAACCGGCTGTTTTTGCGGCTCATCCGCTGTTGGCAGACATAAAAAAGCGCCTACAAGACTTAGGCGCTTACTATACGGCAATGTCCGGCAGCGGTTCAACTATTTACGGCTTGTTCCAAGATGATGCGGAACGTCGTGCCGCCATTGATTTGGCTCTGATGGACAAAGAGTTTGCCTCGATGGTAATCTTCAATGATACGCTTGCTTAGGCATAAGCCTAATCCCCATCCCCGTTGTTTGGTTGAGTAACCCGGTTGGAAGATCGTCTTCCAGCGTCGGTGTTCAATGCCTTTACCCGTATCCGTCACATCAACGCAGACGGTTTTGCCTTTTGCAAAGGCAGAGAGCGTAATCGAACCAACCCCATTCATCGCGTCAATGGCGTTCTTGATGAGGTTTTCTATTACCCATGCAAAAAGTGGTGCATTGAGTTTGGCGTAGAGCGTGTCCTCTGCCTTTAGCGTGTATTTGATTTGCGTGGAGGTGCGGGCTTGCATATAAGCTACCGTTTGAGATAGCACGTCGGTCACATTTGTTGGTGTCAAGGCAGGAACAGAGCCAATCTTAGAGAACCTATCCGCAATGACTTGCAGACGGTCAACGTCCGCGCGCATGTGCGATATATAATTATTATTATCCTTATAGTCAGTTTGCAACAACTCCAGCCACGCATTGAGGGAAGAGATGGGCGTGCCCAACTGGTGAGCCGTTTCCTTACTCAATCCAGCCCATACGCGGTTTTGCTCACTACGTTGCGAAACGTAGATGACATAGATACCGATGACGATGAAGAGGAAGATGAGGGCAAACTGGAAGTAAGGGATGTAGCGCAACTGATAGAGCAGAGTCGATTCGTCGTAGTAGATATACTGCGTTATCTCGTCATTGATCTTCACTTCGATAGGGCCGTTAAGTTCCTCAATCGGCGGCATCTGAACTGCCGCATTACGGGAGATAAGTAGCTGACCATCAGCATCAACCATATAAACGGGAATGGTGTTGTTGCCCTCAATGATGGAGGTAACGAAATCAATGTCCGTATTCTCATCGGCTAAGATAAACTGGCGAGTCGCTTCCGCCCATATCTCCATCTTGCGTTGTTCCTCCAAAGCCAGTTTTCGAGTGAGGGAGGTGGTAAACACTACAGACAAGACCACAATCACTAAAGACACACAAAGAACAACAATAGAGATGTTTTTCGTATTCGCCATCGATTTCATATTGTTTCATTTTTAGTTGCGCAAAGGTACGACTTATTTTTTATATATGCAATTTTTTTGAAAAAAAATGAAGAAAAATTTGTAAAATTCAAAAAAAAAGCGTATCTTTGCAACGAAAATGCGAAATATGGTCTAAAACATGTTTAATAGCAGTTATTTGATATAAATTAACAATTAAAAATTTTATTTTTATTATGAAACCAACTCACATTGAACACTTAGGAATTGCTGTTCCGAGTTTGGAAGAGGCTATGCCTTTCTTCGAGTTTTTAACCGGTGCTAAATGCTACTCTATTGAAGAGGTAGCTGACCAAAAAGTAAAGACCGCTTTCTTCAAGGTAGGTCAAACTAAGATTGAGTTGCTCGAGCCCACTTGCCCTGAGTCAACGATTGCTAAGTTTATTGAGAAGAACGGTGGCCGTGGTGGTGTTCACCATGTAGCTTTCAACGTAGAGAACGTTGCTGACGCTTTGTCTGAAGCTCAAGCTGCCGGTATCCAACTTATTGACCAAGCACCTCGCAAAGGCGCTGAGAACCTGATGATTGCGTTCTTGCACCCGAAGTCCACGAAAGGCGTTTTAACCGAATTATGCGAACAACCCAAGTAAATTTACGATTATGGATAATGCAAAATTGCAAAAGCTGCTTGATTCTCGCGCACAGGCTTTAGCCGGTGGTGGAGAAGCAGCCATTGAAAAACATCACGCAAAAGGTAGTTATACCTGCCGTGAACGTATCACGAAACTTTTAGATGAAGGTTCGTTTGAAGAAGTTAATATGTTCCTTACCCACCGTTGCCACGACTTCGGAATGGATAAGAAAGTGTTCTTAGGTGATGGCGTTGCCGTTGGTTCGGGTACCATCAATGGTCGTCTGGTCTTCGTTTTCGCACAAGACGCTACCGTTATCGGTGGTTCGCTGAGTGAGACGATGGCTCTTAAGATCTGCAACGTCATGGATCAAGCCATGAAGTTAGGTGCTCCTATCATCGGTTTGAATGATTCGGGTGGTGCTCGTATTCAAGAAGGTGCTTGCGCTCTTGCCGGTTATGCTGAGATTTTCGAGCGTAACATCTTGGCTTCGGGTGTGGTTCCTCAAATCAGTGTTATCTTTGGTCCCTGCGCAGGTGGTGCTGTTTATAGCCCTGCATTGACGGACTTTATTATGATGACCGAGCAAAACTCGTACATGTTCATTACGGGTCCGAAGGTAGTGAAGAGCGTTACCGGTGAGGACGTTACCGTAGAACAATTAGGTGGTGCTAAGGTTCACGCTACTAAGTCTGGTGTGACCCACTTTGTAGCTGCTACCGAGGACGAAGCTTTAGAGCAAGTTCGCAAACTCGTTGGCTTCATTCCTCAAAACAACATGGAGGAAGCTCCGCTGGTAGAGTGCAAGGACGATCCTGCTCGTATTGAGGATGCCTTGAACGACCTCGTTCCTGCTGATCCTAACAAACCTTACGATATGAAATCGATTATCAACCTCATCGTCGATAATGGTGATTTTATGGAGGTTCAGAAAGACTATGCTAAGAACATCATCTGCGGTTTCGCTCGTTTCAACGGTCGTTCGACCGGTATCATCGCCAACCAACCGAGTTGGTTAGCCGGTGTGCTGGACTGCGACGCTAGTCGTAAGGCTGCTCGTTTCGTTCGTTTCTGCGATGCCTTCAATATCCAAATCCTGACACTCGTTGACGTTCCCGGTTTCCTCTGCGGTACCGGTCAAGAGTATGCAGGTATCATTGATCACGGAGCAAAACTGATGTTTGCTTACGGCGAAGCCACCGTTCCAAAGGTAACGATTACCGTTCGCAAGAGTTATGGTGGAAGCCATATCGTGATGAGTTGCAAGCAGTTACGTGGTGACATGTGCTACGCATGGCCTAATGCTGAGATTGCAGTTATGGGTGCAAGCGGTGCAGTAGGTGTTCTACAAGCTAAGGCGCTCAAGGCTATCGAGGATCCTGAAGAGAAGAAGAAATTCATTGCCGAGAAGGAAGCTGAGTATAAAGACTTGTTTGCAAGTCCTTATCAGGCTGCCAATCGTGGTTACATTGACGATGTTATCGAGCCTCGTTACACCCGCGCTCGTATCATTCGTGCTTTTGAGAACCTTCAGACCAAACGTCTGACGAATCCTCTCAAGAAACATAGTAATATTCCATTATAATCACTGATTTTTCAATGAATACGTTACTAATCGTCAATTGGGGACACGTGTGGATGGTTACGGGCTTGGGCTTTGCTCTCGTCTTCGTTCTGCTCGTGGTTTTGATATTCATTTTGAAGGGCTTTGGCGCACTCATGCAGATTAAACCTGCAACGAAAAGTGTGCCTGCCCCTCAAAAGGGACAGAATCCCCTACCCCAACAAAAGGAGGAAAAAGACATGGCAATCAATTCTAATATTACTGCCGCCATCGCTATGGCGCTGCATTTGAGTTACTTTGGCGGAATGCACGACGAAGAGCCTACCCGTATCACCGTTACTCCTCGTCCAACCCAATGGAACAACAAAATGTATGGTATGAACAATCTTATTCGATAATCTTATGAAAAGTTTCAAATTTACAATAAACGGTCAACAATACGACACGACCGTTGAAGATCTTGGTAACCAAAAAGCCAACGTTACCGTCAATGGAATGTCCTTTGAAGTAAGTCTGGGTGGTGAGACCACCGTCGCTGCTTCTGCTGCTGCGCCTGCTGTTGAAGTAAAGGCTGCTCCCGCACCTGCTGCTGCACCTGAAGTGAAAGCGGCTCCGGCTCCCGCCGCTGCTCCTGCTGCTGCGCCCGCTAATGGAGTGAAAGTGGTTAGTCCGCTTCCCGGTTCCATCATCAAAGTTCTTGTATCTGAAGGTCAAGCCGTGAAGAAAGGTGACA
>JAKSNE010000319.1 GCA_024400135.1 Paludibacteraceae bacterium | reverse complement strand
ATACGCGACTGCTCAGCCAACGCTTGCAAGATGGATTGACGAATCCACCATACCGCATAGGAAATAAACTTAAAACCACGAGTCTCATCAAACTTCTCCGCCGCCTTAATCAGACCAAGGTTACCTTCATTGATGAGGTCTGGCAACGATAATCCTTGGTTTTGGTATTGCTTAGCCACAGAAACCACGAAACGCAAGTTCGAGCACGTCAGTTTCTCCAACGCTTTCTTACGCTCTTTGGCATCTCCTTGACGAATACGAGCAGCCAATTCCACTTCCTCATCTACCGTGATAAGGTCTTCGCGACCAATCTCTTGCAGATACTTATCCAACGAAGCCGATTCGCGGTTCGTAATCGATTTAGTAATTTTTAATTGACGCATAATCAATCTCCTTTGTTAAACATGTGATCCGGCCGGGATTCGAACCCGGGACCCACAGCTTAGAAGGCTGTTGCTCTATCCAACTGAGCTACCAGACCCCGTTATAATAACACCCTATTTTCCTAAAATAGGAAAAATCGCGCAAAGTTACAACTTTTTTTTGATATATGCAAGTTTATTGCCAAAAAAGTGAAACTTTTCTTATTATAACAAGCCATTTAGCACCGTTTCGAGGTCTTGTTTGCGACAAGCACCCACATGACGGTCCACTAATTCCCCATTCTTGAAAATGAGCATCGTAGGGATATTCATGATCTGAAAATGTTCGCACGTGTCCGGATTTTCGTCCACATTCAGTTTGCCCACTCTCACTTTTCCCTCATACTCTTGTGCCAGTTCATCTACAATGGGAAGCATCATCTTACACGGGCCACACCAAGGAGCCCAAAAATCAACCACCAAAGGCTGATTATCTGCTAACAAACTTTGGATGTTAGCGTCTGTTACTTCAATCGTCATAATTTTTGTATTTTAATCGTTTTTATTTTTCGTTTACCTAATAACTGCTCGGTTATCTTATCCTCCAAATACGTCTGTATCGACCTGCGAATCGGGCGTGCGCCAAAGTCCTTTGTCTCCGTCTTAGAGAGCAAATCCACCTTGACTTGGTCGCTGATATCGAGCTTGAGGTCTTGTTGTTTCAAGCGTTGGGACAAAGCAGACAATTCCAAGTCTAAGATCTTACGCAACGACACATTATCTAACTGATGGAAGGTAATGACTTGGTCGATACGATTGAGGAACTCCGGCGCAAA
>JAKSNE010000318.1 GCA_024400135.1 Paludibacteraceae bacterium | reverse complement strand
GTACACGCCATCGGCAAGAACGGCGATTGCGATAGTATATTAAAGCTACACATTGATGTCGCTCAACCAACCCGTTTAGACGACGTCTATTACGCTTGCTATAATGAATTCCCATTCTATCGCTACGGACACCGTATCGAACTCCCTGGAACATACGAGTGGCATTTAACCAATAAAGCCGGCTGCGACTCTACCATCACTTTGACCGTTCATCAATCCCCCACACCCACTAAAGTAGTAATAGACACCTCTTTCTGTGATGGTACGCATATCAAGTGGCGTGGTCAAGAAATATGGAGCAGCGGTATTTACCAAGATGTTATCCATTGTCGCGATCCGCATTTTGAGCATTGCGATAGCATATATCTTGAATTGCACGTAACCAAGAAAATGCCCACCTATTGTGACACGACCGTCTATGTGGGATACTGCGATCTGCCGTACAAATGGAAAACGGCAGAAGGATACCCATTGGAGTTCTATAAGAATGGCCAACATATAGATCGATTTGTCAATGCCGCAGGATGTGACTCGACGCTCATTCTCAATGTGGTAGTCAGCGATAGCGTTAAAGTGATAGAACAAGACACTACGTTATGCAGCGGAGACAGCTTTATATGGAACGGACAAACGATAAACGCTTCGGGAGATTACTATCACGCAATTCCATTTAAGAATATCCACTACCAAAACTGCGATAGTATTCAATCTGTATTGCACGTAAAGATGCTCTATCCAACCAGTACGGTAGTCTTTGATACCATCTGCCAAGGCGATACCGTTATGTGGTACAAGCAAGCATACACCCATGCCGGTACATATCACCATACCTTATCCTACTCAAATGGTTGTGATAGCGTTCTTGCCACCCTCTACCTAACCGTGAACGAGCCCAGTAGTTCTCTCACGACGGCATCCATCTGCATGGGACAGACATATCAATGGAACGGCTATTCGTTCACGAACTCCGTGGATACGACGATACGGTTACTCAACCGAGCGGGTTGTGACAGTCTCTGTCGCCTCGTACTGACAGCCGCGGTTTGCTGTCCCGATACGCAGATGCGTCGTACCGTTATTCCGAGTATGTGCGATACGCTATTGCCGTATAAGTGGCAGACCTGGCGCACGCAACCGATACTGATTAACGACCCCGGTTCGTATGCCGATACGTTGCGCAATAAATGGGGTTGCGATAGTATCATCTA
>JAKSNE010000317.1 GCA_024400135.1 Paludibacteraceae bacterium | reverse complement strand
ACACGTTGACCAAGGGTCACGCCTACGCGTTGCGCGCGCCCGTTATTATTAAGGAAGACATAGCGGTCATTGGCTCCCACCAGTTTCTCAACGGATTGGTAGGGAACGGCAATGATATCCTCTTTACCCAAACCTACGGTCGTGGTCACGTACATACCCGGACGAAGCAACTCGTTGCCGTTAGGAATAACCACCTTGCATTGGAACGTGTGGGTCGAAGGATCAATCGTCGGATAAACGACCTCGATGGAAGCAGGGAAGGTCTTGTCGGGATAGATCTCCGACTTAACCGTCAACTTCATTCCTTTCTTTACCAGCGGGAAATACGTTTCGGGAATAGCGATAAGCGTCTTGAGTTTATCAATCTCCGTCAGCACCACAATCGGTTGACCGGCATATAGCTCGCCATCTTCGTAGTTCTTAGCAGAGATAACACCATCGAAAGGAGCTTTCACATACGTGTTCTTCTCCAAGAACTCCGCATTCTCTTTCGTTTGGTCGTAACTCAGTTTGACTTGGTCATAAGACTGTTGGCTCACCGAACCGGAAGCCAAGAGGGCGTCCATACGTTGTTTCTCAATCGTGAGATTGCCCAACGTCAACTTCGTCGTTTTGTACTGGTTCTCGTCCATCATCACGAGGATATCGCCTCGACTCTTGCGATCACCTACTTCGACGTAGATGTGCTCAATCTTACCCTGCAAAGAGGGGGCGATATTCACGGTCTGATAACCTTGTAAGTTACTGGATACTTGGATCTGACGCTCGATAGGACGAGGTTGCAGAATCATTGTCGATACTTGCTCAACGCGCTCTTCTTGCGCGGTCTGAGTTGTCTGGCTGCACGCGATGACCATCAACGCCACAGGAAGTAAAAATAAAGACTTTTTCATATACTTAATATTTAACTTTAAACTCTAAACTATTAAACTAGTCGGCTTCTCTAAACTCTAAACTCTCCACTCTAAACTACTTCTCATTATGCAAAAACTTCTCTAACTCCACGAAGTTCTGGATCAGCGTCAGCGACGCTTGTACGTAGGTCGATTGGGCGGAAATAACGTCATTACCTGCGTTCGTCAGCTCAAGCAGCGAAGCCGAACCCCACGAATACTTATTCAGCACATTCTTCATCACGCGATTGGTGACTTCGAGGTTTTCTTTTTCGTTGAGGAAGATAGCGTACGCGTTTTGCAAGTTATTGCAAAGCTG
>JAKSNE010000316.1 GCA_024400135.1 Paludibacteraceae bacterium | reverse complement strand
CGCCCTAACGATGACCTCCTGCGGTCCCAAGGGCATCGAATACGATGTGGAGTTCCCTGTTAGTAACCGCGGTAAGATGCTTGTTCCGTTTAAGGAAAGCGATATAGATATTGAGGACGCTAATCCGTTTGCTTCTTTGGAGGAATACAATACCGACGGGGACGTTGTTGGACCTAACAAAGCCACTTCCGTTCCGTTGACATCGATGTTCTTGCGTTTATTTGAGACCGCTTTGTGGCGTAATATACACCAAGTCTCGGGAACGTACCAAAGTGTTGACCTCAATGGTAACCCGATTACCATTTCGGGCAAACTGATGTACCCTAAAGACGGGAAGATTAAGAACCTTATTATTGTCAGTCACTATACCATCGGAGCCAAGGAAGAGAGTCCGTCGGAGTCGTTTAATCCCGAAGGCATCTTCGCGACGATGGGTTATGCCGTAGCCATTGCCGACTATATCGGTTATGGCGTGACAAGTGATCAAGTACACCCTTATTTGCAGGCATACACGACAGCACAAAACGTCATCGACATGGGACTTGCCTCTCGGGCATTGCTCCAACAGCGAGGGCTTACATGCGCCTCGGATAGCGTCATCCTCTGCGGTTACTCGCAAGGAGGTGCCACCACGATGTATGTGCAGTATATGTTGGAAAACTTCTATCCCGACCTCTTTAAGATTAAGAAGAACTACGCGGGCGCGGGACCGTACGACATCGCGCGCACCTACGACTATAGCGTCAAGAAGGACATCACCGGTATCCCTGCCGCTATTCCGTTGATTATTCAAGGAATGTCAATGGGAATGTCGAAACCATTGGAAATGAGTTATTTCTTCAAGGAGAAACTGCTCAACAACTACGATGAGTGGTTAAACTCGAAGAAATATACGATTAAGCAAATCAACACGCTCATTGGTTGCAATAGCCTTAAGGAGTTGCTCACCGAGAACGCCATCGACAAGTCCAAACCCGAGACCTTGCGTTTCTATCAAGAGTTGCAAGCCAATAGCCTTCCCTCTATTTTTGTACCCAAAGCGCCTGTATATCTGTTCCACTCAGAGGAGGATGATACGGTGCCGTTCCTCAATTCGCAGATCGTGCAAAAGCAGTTCCGCGATGCCGCGTTCTTAGGCGAGGACGTAAAAGTCGAATACGATTTCGCGTTCTATGGTCCTCACACCAAAGGAGCTATTAAGTTTATTTTTAAAGTTGCC
>JAKSNE010000315.1 GCA_024400135.1 Paludibacteraceae bacterium | reverse complement strand
CTCCAAATCGTCGATACCTGCCATGTCGGCTTTCAGCCGGACGAGTTGGAGGTGGTAGGTAATCAACTCTATGTGGCTAATTCGGGTGGATATATGGTGCCTAACTATGAACATACGGTTTCCGTAATTGATTTGGAAAGCAAAAGCAGCAAGACCATTGAAGTGGTGAACAATCTCCACCGTTTGCGTGCAGACCGGTATGGACAAGTTTGGGTATCCTCCCGTGGAGATTATTATGGTCAACCTTCACGCTTGTATTGCATTGATACCAAGACGGACAAAGTGACAGATTCCGTCGCAGTTGCTGTCAGCAATATGTGGATTGAAGGAGATTCCCTTTATGTTTGTGCTACAGAATTTAGTTATATAACCTATGATACGGAGGTTACGTACGCGATTGTCAATGTCAAAACGCACGAAATAGTAACCCGCAATTTTATTCAAGACCCGACGGTCAAGATTGATGTGCCATACGGGATTGCCGTACATCCCATAACCAAAGATGTTTATGTAACCGATGCCAAAAACTACGTTTCTCCGGGCGTACTATGGTGTATCGGTCAAGACGGCAAGGCGAAGTGGTCTGTTCGTACAGGGGATATTCCTGCACATATTTGTTTTAGATTTAAAACCGGTAAATAGTATTTTTCAAGATTTATGAAGCATCATTTGACCCTTGTTTTTGCTCTTTTTGCCTTTTGCTTTGCGTGGGGCTCCAATCCGTACATTAACTGTGTATATGAATATTGTCCTGCTCCCGGGCAGTTTGTCAATACGATGCCTGTTGCAACGGAAGAAGACACGCCTGCTACCATGGCAGCCAAGGCTGATTCCGCCATTGCCAATCATAAACAGGAGATGATTTCGTTGGGCGGCTATGGTGGATACGTTGTGTTCGGTTTTGACCACAAGATTCTAAATATAGAAGGGGCATACGACTTTAAGATTCTCGGTAATTCATTTTATGCCAATGCCAATCCGTCTCAAACAACGCGGCGTGGGGGCAGTAGCGAACCGGGAATAGTGATGGTCAGTTGCGATGACAACCACAATGGTTTGCCTGACGACACATGGTACGAGTTGGCAGGAAGCGAATACTATAAACCTGCCACTCGCCATAACTATACGATGACTTACTACCGTACCCCATTCGATCATCAAGCCACGCCAAATAATGAATATCCATTCCTCTGCGATACCACTTATATTGCCTGGTCTTCTTCT
>JAKSNE010000314.1 GCA_024400135.1 Paludibacteraceae bacterium | reverse complement strand
CCACGCTTCGCCGCCTCCTCTTTCAATTGAGAAAGGAGGTATTGATGACCTAAGTGGACACCATCAAAGAAGCCTATGGTTGCAATGTAACGCATATAAGCAAAGGATCGTGGTCGGAGTAGCGGAAGAGAAGGTTTTTCTTCGCTTGAGGTGAGACGCACTTCCAGATATTGGGTTGTTTCTGCTTGGGTGGGAGATTGTTCTTATAGTTATATTTGCTATAGTACGCCGCTGAATAGTAGTAGTCCGTATTCCAGTGAATCGGGTGAATAGAGGTGATATACTGCTGCATAGGTTCGTTCGCAAAGGCGCGATCAAGATACCCACACTCGGCATTATACGAATACGAATAGTTGAGGCTATCCATCGCCATCACCATATCCTTGTACCCCGCCTTAACCAGCATTTGTAGAGGTTCTTCTTGTCCGTACGAGTTGTAGTCGCCTAAGAGGAGGACAGGAAGCCCCTTCCCCGACCCTTCCCCCGTAGGGCAAGGTGTATTTTGGTTGAGCGTTTCCAATGCTGTCAGGATATGCTTGATATTGTCCACGCGTTTGGCATTCGCCGCCTGCGGATTACCCCGTTTGGAACGTGGGTGATTGAGGGAGATATAAAACGATTTCCCTGTCGGAATATCTTCAAATGCCTGAATCATAAAACGATGGGCATAGATATTGTTCCGGTTCTTATAGACATAAGTCAACTCTCCGCGCGGGCGCACGCGTTCCTTATTATATATATAGCCCACCGAGATAGTGTCCCTATCGACAGTGTCCGTCACCACAAACGTATAGCGGTCTTTGCGGCAGAGTTCGTTCATTCGCTCCACCAATTCCGCCGGAGCCGCAGACCCTTGTTCTAACTCGCACAAGGCATAGATATCCGCTCCTATCCGCGTCAATGCCGCCGCAGTCTTCTCGCATTGCCATTGGTGTTGAGCAGGCGTGTTACGCTTGGTGGCATAACCACCTACGTGGACGAAGTAGTTTTGGATATTCGCTGCACAGATGGTGAGGTTTGACTTAGCGCGTTTAACGTTTTTAGAGGGTTTGTAGTTCTTGAAACGTGGTTCTGCGCCCGTCTGCAAGGAACGAGGTCCCATCACCTGAGCCGTGAGGTTCTTAACGATAGAACCCAGATTGAGGCTAAACGACGACTTGCATTGCAGTTTAATGCGCAGCGAGTCATTGTAGTGACGCCAATACCAATAGGAAGTAGAATCGCCATCGCCTAA
>JAKSNE010000313.1 GCA_024400135.1 Paludibacteraceae bacterium | reverse complement strand
GGGTTTGGTATATTAATGGAGCGTCATCGAGGCGCGGAAGAGATAGCTCTTTGAAAACTGAACAGGAATTATAAGAAATTTATAAACCAGAACGTCAATTTCGGAAGAAATAAAAATTCAAGAAAATCAGAAAAAAGAAGTCAGAGACTTCTGAGCTAAATCAAATGGAGAGTTTGATCCTGGCTCAGGATGAACGCTGGCGGCATGCCTAATACATGCAAGTCGAACGGAGTACTTCGGTACTCAGTGGCGAACGGGTGAGTAACACGTAGGTAACCTGCCCATGTGCCCGGGATAACGGTTGGAAACGGCTGCTAAAACCGGATAGGTAGGAGGAAGGCATCTTCCTTCTATTAAAGGGGCTCCGGCCCTGAACATGGATGGACCTGCGGTGCATTAGCTAGTTGGTGAGGTAACGGCCCACCAAGGCGACGATGCATAGCCGACCTGAGAGGGCGAACGGCCACATTGGGACTGAGACACGGCCCAAACTCCTACGGGAGGCAGCAGTAGGGAATTTTCGTCAATGGGGGGAACCCTGAACGAGCAATGCCGCGTGAGCGAAGAAGGTCTTCGGATCGTAAAGCTCTGTTGTAAGAGAAAAATGGCAGATATAGGAAATGATATCTGAGTGATGGTATCTTACCAGAAAGTCACGGCTAACTACGTGCCAGCAGCCGCGGTAATACGTAGGTGGCGAGCGTTATCCGGAATGATTGGGCGTAAAGGGTGCGTAGGTGGCATGGTAAGTCTGAAGTCAAAGCCGGCAGCTCAACTGTCGTACGCTTTGGAAACTGCCAAGCTAGAGTGCAGGAGAGGGCAATGGAACTCCATGTGTAGCGGTAAAATGCGTAGATATATGGAAGAACACCAGTGGCGAAGGCGGTCGCCTGGCCTGTAACTGACACTGAGGCACGAAAGCGTGGGGAGCAAATAGGATTAGATACCCTAGTAGTCCACGCCCTAAACGATGAGAACTAGGTGTTGGGGGAATAACTCAGTGCCGCAGTTAACGCAATAAGTTCTCCGCCTGGGGAGTATGCACGCAAGTGTGAAACTCAAAGGAATTGACGGGGGCCCGCACAAGCGGTGGAGTATGTGGTTTAATTCGAAGCAACGCGAAGAACCTTACCAGGTCTTGACATCTCCTGCAAGTCTATGGAGACATAGAGGAGGATATCAGGATGACAGGTGGTGCATGGTTGTCGTCAGCTCGTGTCGTGAGATGTTGGGTTAA
>JAKSNE010000312.1 GCA_024400135.1 Paludibacteraceae bacterium | reverse complement strand
GGTTGATTACATCCAAGCATCATAATGGCTGATACAAATAAAATAAAGTTGCGTTTCATATTAGAAACAATTTTGTAAAATCTCTAAAATCTCATTGTGGCGGATCTTCTTGTATCCCGTTACGCCGTCTCCGTAACGCGCGACGATGTTCGCCTCGGTTGAAGCAGCAATAGGTTCTAACATATCTTCTGTAGCCCCTAACTCGCGCAAGGTGGACGGGATACCCATCTCGCGAATAAACTCGTCCAAAGCAGCAATACCTTCCATGGCGATGATATCATCCGACTTATCGGTTGGGTCAACGTCCCAAACGTTGACGGCATAGCGAACGAACTTAGGTAGTCCGTCCTTATAAATATACGTAAGGTACGCGGGCGTGATAACCGCCAGACCGATACCGTGCGGACAATCGGTATAAGCACCCACTTGGTGCTCTATCTGGTGAGTGATCCAGTCTTGGGTCTTGCTCACGCCTAAGATCTTGTTCAGTCCTACCGTAGCGCACCACATGATGTTACTACGAGCCTCGTAGTCCTGCGGATTAGCCACCGCCTTACGCGCAGCCACGATGAGCGAACGCATAGCTCCCTCGATGAGGTAATCGGTGGTGTTGTCGTCCTCGCCCGAGAAATACTGCTCCATCAAATGCGAGAAGATATCGAAGATACCACTTACCATCTGATTCTTCGGTACCGAGAACGTATATTCGGGATTGAGAATCGAGAAACGCGGATTGAGGTCAGTCGTATAGACACGACCGACTTTGAGTTTGGTGTCTTCGTTGGTGATGACGCTACCGCTATTCATCTCGCTACCCGTTCCCGCCATCGTCAGTACCGAACCGATAGGAATGATCTCGTTATCGACAGGCTCTTGGTGCATGTAATAACGCTCCCACGCGTCGCCCGTGGCGTAGGTGCAAGCACTGATGGCTTTGGAGCAGTCGATTACACTGCCACCGCCTACGGCGAGGATAAGATCCACGTGGTTGGTACGGCATAGCTCGCAACCTTGTAGCACTTGGCTCCAACGCGGGTTGGAGTTGATACCGCTGAGTTCGATAACGTTTTTATTCGCCGCCTCGAGGATGGCGATGATCTCGTCGTATAGACCGATGCGTTTGATGGAGTTCTTACCATAAACGAGTAAAACGGAACTGCCGTATTGACTGATTTCGTCTTTGAGGTGAGCTAATGCTCCCTTTCCAAAGTGAATCCGCGTAGGATTGTAGAAAGTAAAATCGTAAATCATGGT
>JAKSNE010000311.1 GCA_024400135.1 Paludibacteraceae bacterium | reverse complement strand
GAGAAGGGATACCATTCGTGTCCCTGTTCGCGCCATTGGTTCATTGAATCAGCATAGGCTTGCCATACAGGAATGATAGTCGATAGATTCCCGTCTTTAGGGAACATCATATTTACCATAGATTTGAAGCCCACAGCTTCGTATTCGGGAAGGCGAGTGATATATGCATCCTCGTGGTCTCCAGTAAAATAAATATCGTCTTTCCATTGAGACGCAGGGTCTTGAGGGTGGTTTTTACGCCAACATTGTAACGCAGCGTTGGTTGTCTCGTAAAGTTGCTGCCAACGTTCGGGATGGACATACTCTACCACGTCACAACGATAGCCGTCAATACCAAACTCTTCTACCCAAGCAGCTATCCATCGAATAACATACTCCGTCGGGGCGAGTTGTGCGTCTTTGCGTAATGTCACCATCTTTGACCATGTATATTTCTCTTGTCGTTTGTCGCCTATTGCCTGTTGCCATTTGTCTTTCCAAAATAAAGGAAGAGAGACCGGTGCTTCTTTTTCGGTGAGAACATCGGGAAGACCATAAATAGTGGTTGCCAATCGAGGATCAGTCAAGGCTGCCAATTCGTCTTCTGAGAGTGGGCGACGCAACCACTCGTCTGTGAACCAACGAGACCAGTTATAGGCATTTGTCAAGGTATCGAAATACTCCTGCCCTCTATCAGGTCTCCATTGCTCATCAATCGTGTTGCCATTGCTATAAAAAGCATTATAGTCGGAAAAAGTAGGATAACCCACATCATTGATATTCGCTCCCATCATCACGCGTATACCTTGTGCATGAAGGGCATCAATGACCTTATGCAGTTCTTCTACGGTGCCGTAATTAGCGTCAGTTTGGGTATAGTCAAGCGGATAGTAACCGTGATAACCGTAGTGCGGAAAATCATTGACAATGCCGCTTCCCGTCGTCCAACCATGTATTTGCTCATAAGGGTCGGTAAGCCAAACGACATCAACGCCTAAATCCGTAAAGTATCCATCTTGGATTTTTTGGTATAGTCCTGCCCAATCGCCTCCGTGGAAAGTAGAAGCATTGAGGCGTTCAGAACCATAATCGGTGGCACGACCATAGGAGTTATCGTTAGTAGTGTCGCCATTATAAAAACGGTCGGTTAAAAGGAAATAGACAGTTGCTTTATCCCAACTAAAACCATCGGAATTAGACTGCTTTCCACAACTGACAAGCAAAACTAAAGGTAATAGTAATAGAATCTTTTTCATCATAGTTACATCTCGTGAGCGAT
>JAKSNE010000310.1 GCA_024400135.1 Paludibacteraceae bacterium | reverse complement strand
AAGATTATAAACATATAATGTTTCACTTTACATCAGAGTTTTAGTTATGAAAAACTTAAAGTTAAGGCTTATTATCATGAATTTCCTGGAGTTTGCCGTCTGGGGAGCGTATTTAACATCGATGGGACGTTATCTTGGTTCCCACGGATTTGCCACCAACATCGGATGGTTCTACTCGATTCAGGGAATCGTGAGTCTGTTTATGCCCGCATTGATGGGTATCGTTGCCGACCGTTGGATTCCGGCACAAAAAACACTCAGTCTATGCCACCTGCTCGCCGGTCTGTTTATGGGCGGAGCCGGTCTATACGCGTTTGCTGCCGGTGATGCCGTAGCCTTCCCTACTCTCTTTACGCTTTACGCCCTCTCGGTGGCATTCTTTATGCCAACCCTTGGATTGAGCAACTCGGTAGCCTTCAATGCTTTGGTTAAAGCGAAAATGGATACCGTCAAGGACTTCCCGCCCATCCGCGTATTCGGTACGGTAGGTTTCATTGCGACAATGTGGATTGTGGATCTGTTAGGACAGATGGACACCCCCGGGCAGTTCGTTATCAGTGGCGGATTGAGCCTGGTATTAGCCGCTTATTCACTAAGTCTGCCTAAGTGCGAAATCAATAAGGATGCCGGAAACAAATCGTTGGTAGAGGCATTAGGACTGAATGCGTTTGCACTCTTTAAGCAAAAACGCTTGGCTCTGTTCTTCTTCTTCTGTGTGATGTTAGGAATGTGCCTTCAAGTGACGAATGGTTTTGCCAATCCATTCCTTGGTTTCTTTGCTAACTTCTCCGAATGGGCAGATAGTTTCGGCGTTCAGCACTCGGGTATTCTGATTTCTATTTCGCAGATCTGTGAAGCCCTTTGTATCCTGCTTATTCCGTTCTTCCTCAAGCGTTTCGGTATCAAGAACGTGATGCTGATGGCGTTCTTCGCTTGGGTACTTCGTTTCGGGTTCTTTGGATTAGGTAACCCCGGCTTCCCCGGCGTACTACTATTTGTTCTCAGTTGCATCGTTTACGGCTTTGCCTTTGATTTCTTCAATATCTCCGGTGCTCTCTATGTCGATCAAGAGACCCAACCCGAGATGCGCTCGTCCGCACAAGGACTATTCGTTATGATGACCAACGGATTCGGTTCTACGATTGGTACTTTATCCGCACAAGCTATTGTCAACCGCTTTGTCAATACCCCGACCGCTGCCGGTGCTACGATCATGGAGCAATGGGCAGGCTGGCAAACCAGTTGGTATATCTTCGCCGG
>JAKSNE010000031.1 GCA_024400135.1 Paludibacteraceae bacterium | reverse complement strand
TTTGTTTTGAATAAGCGTAATTACTTACGGATGTTCAACTCTTTGATGATAGCACGATAACGCTCAATTTCTTTTGCCTTCAAATAATCCAGCAAACGACGACGCTTACCTACTAAGGTAGTCAGTGCGCGCTCCGAACCGAAGTCCTTGCGGTTAGACTTTAAGTGCTCAGTGAGGTGATTGATGCGGAAGGTGAAGAGAGCAATTTGGCTCTCAGCCGAACCGGTGTTCTTAGCGTCCTTACCATACTTAGCAAAGAGCTCTTCTTTTTTCTCAGATGTTAAATACATAATAGAAAAAAATTAAAAGTTAAACGATAACAACCAAGCCGTATCCATGGATGACGACTTTGCTGCATTTACTATTTGAAAGATCGCCTTTATGGGGCTACTCCCCAAAATCGGCTGCAAAGGTACGACTTTTTTTTGATATGTGCAAATTTCTTGCCAAAAATCGTACAAAAAACTTACTTTTTGCAATGTCGAGGATTTGCGAGTGCGCCGTAAGGGCAAGGATGCTACGGGGATGCTACGGGGATGCTACGGGGATGCTACGCTACAGGACTTGCGAAGATAGTGTTTTTGGTGCTACTCCTATTTCACAGCCTTAAAACTCATATCGAGGCTCTTGACGGAGTGGGTAAGGGCACCAACGGAGACGAAATCCACACCCGTGACGGCATAGTCGTGCAGCGTGTCCTTTGTGATACCGCCACTACTCTCAATCTCCATCTTACGATGCGTCTTCTCCCATTCGCGGATGATAGCCACCGCCCCTTTCGTGCGTTCCGGTGTGAAGTTATCTAACATGATCCTATCGGGAATATCCGTGGCTAACGCCTCGCGTATCTCGTCCTCGTTACGGGTCTCAATCTCAATGCGCAGGTCTTTGCCCTTCTCCTTAATATAATCACGCGCACGCGTGAGGGCAGCCGTAATACCTCCCGAGAAATCGACGTGGTTGTCCTTGAGCAGGATCATGTCAAAGAGTCCGATACGGTGGTTCATTCCGCCACCGATCTTAACTGCCTCTTTTTCGAGGTAACGCAGACCCGGTGTGGTCTTGCGCGTATCGAGTACGTGGCAATCGGTATCGGTAATGAGACTTTGGTAGGCGTGCGTCGTGGTAGCAATACCCGACATACGTTGCATGATATTGAGCATCGTGCGCTCAATCTGCAAGAGACTCAGTTCCTTGCCATAGACCTTGAAAGCAATATCCCCGGGCTTAACGGCATCGCCATCGTGCAGGAACTGCTCGACCTTACATTCGGGGTCGAAATAACGAATGATCTCTTTGGCTACTTCGATACCGGCAATGATTCCCTCGCCCTTGATGATGAGTTGTTGACAGCCCATTTGCGTGGGAGGAATACAACTAAGCGAGGTGTGATCCCCGTCGCGAATGTCCTCGTCAAACCAGAGGGCAATGAGGGTTTGTAAACGTTTTGTGTCCATATTGTTGATTGATCTGATGCTGCAAAATTACTAAAAATAAATGATATACGCAAATAAAAAATGAAAATTGCGTCAGTTTGTTGACGAAATTTACGTAAATTGCGTCAGTTGACTGACGGAATTTCTAAAATTGGAAGTAAATAAACGGTTGCTGTTCGGCGGTGATAAATTGGTAAACGACAGCTACTACAACGATGACGGCGATCATTATAGCCCATGTGGGAAGCATTGCGAAGTTCAGCCGATACCAACGTTTCCAACGCGTCGGCAACCAGTGGATAATCATTCCGACCACAAAAACAATCATCACATATCGGTACTCCCACAAGAAATCCGGAATGATACTGCTGCTCCACGCCCCACCAATCTGTCCGACCATCTCTTTGGCAGTCTTCCACGCCTGCTCGTTCTCTAACGCCGGATCGAGGTTACTACTCGAACGGAAGAACAATCGCGTGAAGGAGATGAAAGCGAAGGTTTGGGCTATCGCCCAAGCGGTGCTTAGTTTAGAGTTTAGAGTGTAGAGTGTAGAGTAGCCGTCTAGTTTAGCAGTTGAAAGTTGAGAGAGTAGATTATAGATATACCGAATGGCAGTGCCGACCCAAAGGATGAGGAACCAAACGTATGCTAAATTCATCAAAGGGGCAGGGTAGTAGTGATGCCCGATAACCAGACCGACGGTAATAGCCGTCATTACTGCCATTCGAAGATGCCAACCCATAATCCGCCAGAACTTATTGATAATCATTCCTATTCCGTTCAGTCCACCCCAAATCATAAAGTTCCAACTCGCGCCGTGCCATAAACCACCGAGTAACATCGTGATAAACGAGTTGAGGTTTGTATATAGCAGTTTGCGGTGGTTGGGACAAACCAACGCCACCACAATCACGATTGCTGCTAAACCAAGGATGATGCTCGACGCAATCCAACTATGCGTCAACACCATCGCTATCAAGGCAAACAAAGCAATCCAGAAATAAGTACCGAAAGTGGCATTTCGATTGCCACCCAACGGAATATAGACGTACGTCTTCAGCCAACGCGACAGAGATATATGCCACCTGCGCCAGAACTCCTGCGGGTTTTGTGCCTTATAGGGCGAATCGAAGTTCTGCGGGAGGTAGAAGCCCATCAACATCGCCACACCAATGGCTATATCCGTATAACCCGAGAAGTCGGCATACACCTGCATCGAATAGGTAAAGAGCGCCATTAAGTTCTCAAAACCCGTAAACAGCGTCGGCGACTGGAAGACGCGGTCGATGAAGTTCACTGCCAAGTAATCCGATAGTACAATCTTCTTAGTCAATCCATTGAGAATCCAGAAGATAGCTATACCAAACTGTCGCTTGGTCAGGTGCCACGGCTTATACAACTGCGGAATAAACTCACTCGCCCTCACAATCGGTCCCGCCACTAACTGCGGGAAGAACGCCACATAAAACCCGAAGTCCAAGATATTTTTTACAGGTTCAATGCGACGATGATAGACATCCGACGAGTACGAGATGACTTGGAAAATATAAAACGATATACCTACGGGCAGCACAATCTTATCCACGATATGCCAGTCCGTCCCGAATAAACTATTCACCACATCTGCCCCAAAATACGCGTACTTGAAATAACCGAGGAAGGCGAGGTCGATGATGATGCTAAGGCATAATAATAGTTTAGAGTTTAGAGTGTAGAGTTTAGAGTAGCCGTCTAGTTTAATAGTTGAGAGTTCTTGATAGTGGCGGATGGCTTTGGCGAGGTAGAAGTTACTGATTGTCACAAAGACCAAAATCCATAGGAAGACACCGCTCGTCTTATAGTAAAAGAACCAACTGACAAACAACAAGAAGATATTGCGCAGGTGCATTCGCCCTCGACTGCTCTTGCCACGACCGATAATCAACGCAAACAGCGAGAAGACAATCGCGAAGAATGCCCAGAAATAGAACTGCGTAAACAGCAGCGGGTGCTGCGCGTCAAAGGAAAATATGTAGTTCAATGCCTCCGGCATATTAGTGTAGAGTTTAGAGTGTAGAGTTTAGAGAAGTCGTCTAGTTTGTGAGTTGAGAGTTGATAAAGTTGATTAGTTCTTCGGCGACGAGGTCAGCACCTTTCTTGGTGAAGTGGATGCCGTCATCTCCTGCCAGTCCTTGTTGTTGCCACTCTACCATTGAGCCTTCACCGCCCATCATATCGTATAAACTCCAATAGGCGATGTGTTGTTTTTGGGCTAAACGCTTGAGTTGATGGTCCATATACGGCACCATCGGGTGCGAGCGCATTGTGCCATGGTCGTTGATGAGCATATCGCTTGGACCTATAAATAAAATATCCGCCTGCGACGCGCACGTGCGTAGGAACTGTATCTGTCTGCCTAACTGCCGAACAATGCCGGAGATACTGCTATGTTCCTCCACATTGGGCAGGGCGTTACCGCCAAACTGCATGATGATCAGCCTCGTGTTCGTCTCGCGGAAATACGTGGTTAGCTGTTCCTCGTTCATGTTTGTAAACATCGTTCCGGCACTGCCACGCATCGGGATATTATCGACATAAATACCTGTTTCGCTTTCCATCGAGAGACCATACACATCGCCTTTTCCGTCCAGATACACAACCGAATCCGCCTCTGTCATCACTATCCCTTCGCTTGCCCATAGACGCAGACGCGTAAATCTCCTATCCCTGCTTTGACGCGGGCGAAGGGTGAGTTGCAGATGCTCGCTTCCCTTCACCAAACTGTCGTTCATCACCAGCACCTGTCCCATGATTCCGTAGTGGTTATCGTCCGTGCGTCTCAATGACGGCAGTCCATAAACAAAATAACGTTTCGGTCCATTGCCACTGGTCACTTCGTTGCCATTCATCCAGAGTTGTTGGGAGAGGGTATAGGTTGGTACGGTCTGCAAGGCAGGTATCAGTCCTAATCCACATCCGCCATACTGCTTTTGCCAATGGCGGCGAAGCGTCATTGTGATACGGTCTTGCTCAATCTGCGAGTCACCAAAATGCACCACCCGAACGGATTGGTAGTGCGCCAACGACAAAGCCTCAAAGAAAGAGGCGAAACGTTGCGTAGTATCGACTATCGGTTCGATAGAGGTATAGCCGATGACCACATCAATACTATCCTGTTCCTCCACTTGTTCCTCGGTAAACCAGTCCGCTACGCGCGGGTTGGGTACTAACCGATAAAGAAGAGTGAGGATACCTATTGCTACCCACAGAAAAAGAACAATATGCCGGATTCGGAAGGGCTTCATTTCTTCCACAAAGCGCGTGTGAAGAGTAATAGAACCGTGAAAATCTCCAAACGACCAATGAGCATGACCATTGTCATCCACCATTTAGCCACGGTGGGGAAGGCTGCCCAAGATGAGAGCGGTCCGTAAGTGCCGATACCGATACCCACATTACCAATAGCCGAGACGGAAGCACCTAACGCGTCTTGGAAGTGGACATCACACCCACAGAAAATCAGTATCGAACCTACAATGATAACGATATACCAAAGCATAAACGCCATGATGTTACTAATTGTCTCGTGTCCTAAGGGGCGGTCGTTAAGCATGATAGGCATGATGGCATTGGGGTGGATACGGCGTTTGAACTCTGCCAGACCCGACTTGATGAAGATTAAGATACGCACCCATTTGATACCGCCGGATGTGCTACCACTACATGCAC
Organism: Paludibacteraceae bacterium; assembly: GCA_024400135.1. Taxonomy (GTDB): domain Bacteria; phylum Bacteroidota; class Bacteroidia; order Bacteroidales; family Paludibacteraceae; genus Colicola. Next base: position 5,130 of record JAKSNE010000031.1, on the reverse strand, counting down.
CGGTGAACATCATAAAGAACACCATCACCCAAAGCAGCTGCGGCCACGTTGTATAGTCTGCAATCACATAACCGGTGGAGGTTAATGCGCTGGAGGCCATAAAGAAACCATGACGCAACGAGTGCTCGATATTCCTAAACGTATCGCTCGCTTGTCCCCAAACCCAATCGTGCGCTGTGAAACTATGATAAACAAACAACCCGGCGGAAATAACCACTGTACAAACGACTACCGCACCGATATACCAACGCGCTTCCTCGTCATCGAATAAGCGTTTGGCTTTGCCGCGCAAGCAGTGGATGATGAGGGCGAAGTTAATACCCGACAACATCGTAAACGCCGCTACCGTATATTGGATGGCAGGACCGGTACCAATCAGTGACTGGTTAAACGTGGAGAAACCGCCTGTGGCAATCGTCGAGAACGAGTGACAGATGGCGTCGAAGACATCCATTCCAAACAGGTTCAGTAGAAACGCTTCTAATGCGGTGAGCACGATATATAAACCCCACAATATCTTCGCCGTATCGGCAATACGCGGGGATAGTTTTTCGTAATATACGCCCGTCATCTCGGCAGCATACAGCTGCATCCCGCCCAATCCGAACATCGGCAGCAACGCTAAACACAAGACGATGATGCCCAAGCCGCCGACCCATTGTGTTAGGCTGCGCCAGAACAAGATTCCGTGACTTTGCGCTTCTACATCGCCAATGATGGTGGCTCCCGTAGTCGTGAAACCCGACATGGTCTCAAACCACGCATCGGTGATGGAGTCAATTGCGCCACTGAGGAAATAGGGTAGCATACCAAAGGCGGAGAACACTATCCACACCAAAGCCACGATGACGTATCCCTCCCGTTCGCTGACTTGACTCGAGGCGTTGCGGCCAACGATGAGTCCAAACACACCCGCCACGAACGTGATGGCAGTGGAGACAATGAATGCCATCAGGTCCGTCTCGTCGTATAACCAACTCACGCCGAGTGCAATCGCCATAAACAACGTCTCAAAGAGCAACAACGCTCCCATTGTACGGAAGATGATCCTCGTGTTAAATGCTCTGGTCATTCTTTGAAGAATTTATCAAGTTGACGGATGACATCGCTCTTGCAGAAGACCACGACTTTGTCGCCCTCTGCTATTTCGGTGTCACCATTGACTAATATACCTTCGCCTGCGCGAACAATACCGCCGATGTTCACGTTCTTGGGGAAGCGCATATCGCGAATCTTCCCTCGCGTGATACGGCTGCCCGGCATCGCCCTAAACTCCACAATCTGCGCATCTGCGTTGGTGAGGTTGCGCACGTTCAGCACGCTGGCGTCTAACAATAGTTGGTAGATATAACTGGCGGTAATCGTTTTCTTATTCAGTACCGTACCGATATCCAAACCTTCTGCCATAGGGATATAGTCGATGTTCTCTACCTCGGCGATAGTCTTGCGCACACCAAAACGTTTGGCTGTCAAACAAGCAAAGATATTCGCTTCGCTCTTCTCCGCAACGGCTACTACGGCATCGGCATCCTGTATGCCCTCCTCGCGTAACATCTCCATATCACTGCCGTCTCCATTGAGAATCAAGGCGTTCTCTAATTTCTCGCTTAACTTATAGCAGATATCTTTATCGGGTTCGAGAATCTTCACGCTGATGTCGCGAGGCAACTGCTGAACGGCTTTCTGCGCAATCCTACTGCCACCGATGAAGAACACGTTCTTAATTTCCCTCTTGGTCTTTCCAAACTGCTCGCGCGTATAGTCCATCTCCTCCTTAACGCACATAATATACACTAAATCACCGGGTTCGATAGTGTCAGCTCCGGTCGGAATCAGTGTTTGGTTGTTACGCTTGATAGCCACCACGCGGAAACGACCGTGAGCGAAATAACCCGACGCAAACGCATGACCCACCACAGGAGCGTTCTCATAAACTTTTACTACGCACAGTTCTAATGTGTCGTCACATAACGAGATGTGATAACGTAACCAGTTCGTTTTGAGGGATTCGCAGATCTCGTTGGCTGCCAACACCTCGGGATAGATGAGGTGCGTCAGACCTAAATCGTCAAACAGTTGCTTATTCTCGGGCAACAGGTATTCGTAGTTATCAATGCGCGCCAGCGTCTTCTTCGCACCAAACTTATTGGCAAGAATACAAGCCGTTAAGTTCGTGTTCTCTTCGGGTGTGACAGCAATGAATAGGTCTGCATCCTTGACTCCACTTTCCTTCAAATCGTTGATGGACGTGGCATTGCCCAACCGCTCCATGATGTCGTAGTTGGTTTCCAACGTCCCTAAACGCTCTTGGTCTTCGTCCAAAAGGGTGATGTCCATGTTCTCGCGGGAGAGTAACTTGGCTAAGTGTGTGCCTACTTCTCCAGCACCTGCAATAATGATTCGCATAGGCCTTCTTTATCTAATTTTAGCATGTGATACAATTCCTTCGTAGAACCGTGTTCTACAAACATATTCGGGACACCAAGCCGCGTAACGCTCGCCTTGTACCCCTTGTCCGCAAAGTATTCCAATACCGCTGAACCCAATCCGCCACTGATCTCACCATCTTCGACGGTCACCACTTTATCAAAATGCGTGCCCACATAATCGAGTATCTCTGTATCTATGGGTTTCAGCCAGAGCATATTCCAGTGGGCGAGAGAGTTTAGAGTGTAGAGTGTAGAGTGTAGAGTAGCCGTCTCGTTTGATAGTTTAGAGTTTAAAGAGGTTATCGCTTCTTCCACGGTACACCCAATCGCTCCGATACTTAGCACCGCCACTTTGTCGCCCTCTCGCAAACATCTACCCTTACCCACTTTCAACTCTAAACTACTCTCAACACTACACTCTCCACTCTCAACTAAAGAAGGAACTCGTCCTCTCGGGTATCGAATCGCGATAGGACCCTCAAAGTCCTTGGCGATACGCATCATCTGTTTGAGGTCTTTGGCTACCATAGGTGCTGCAATCGTGATATTCGGTACGGGACGCAGGTACGCTAAGTCGAGCAATCCGTGGTGCGTCGCACCGTCGTTGCCCACGATACCGGCGCGGTCGATACAGAAGACGACGTGCAGCTTAGGCAGCGCCACATCGTGGATGATGTTGTCGTATGCCCGCTGCATGAAACTGGAATAGATATTGCAATAGGGGATGACTCCTTCTTTGGCTAAGCCTGCGGAGAACGTGACAGCGTGCCCTTCGGCAATGCCGACATCGAAGACGCGCTCGGGAATCTCGTTTTGCATGATGGTCATCGAGCACCCACTCGGCATTGCCGGTGTGACACCCACTACGCGTTTGTCCTCTCGGGCAAGTTCAAGCAATGTCTGACCAAACACTTCCTGCCATAAGGGGGAAGTAGGGGAGGAGGGGAGTAGAGGGGTAGGGGTCGCCTGTAATCTATCTCCTGTCTCTACGTTGAACTCTCCCGGCGCATGCCAGACCGTTTGGTTCTCTTCCGCGGGGGCGTAACCCTTACCTTTCTTTGTGATGATGTGTAGCACCTTCGGACCGCGGTGGTTCTTAATCTCTTTTAGGATACGAACAAGATCCACTACGTTATGCCCATCGGCAGGACCGAAATAACGGATATCCAGTCCTTGGAAGATATTATTCGGTTGACGCGTGAGGATCGTTTTGAGGTTATTCGTGAATCGACGCAACGAGTCCGTTTTGCGGTCATTGACAAGGTGCAGTTTTCGGGCTATCTGGTATAAGTTCCAACGCACGCGGTTGTAACACGAACTGGTCGTAAGGTTCACAAGGTATTGCGTGAATCCGCCATGGATGGGGTCAATCGCCATGTTATTGTCGTTAAGCACAATAAGTAGGTTGTTCTTATCCATCGAGGTGTTGTTTAGCCCCTCAAATGCTAATCCGCCCGTCATTGCCCCATCGCCGATGATGGCCACGACATTGGGAGTACCTCCCAATATCTCGTGCGCTACCTCGATACCAAGAGCTGCGGAGATACTGTTGCTGGCGTGACCGGCAATGAAAGCGTCGTATTCGCTTTCTGCAGGAGTAGGGAAGGGAGCCAGTCCCTTGAACTGCCGATTGGTGCAGAAACGGTCTCGACGACCGGTTAATATCTTGTGCGCGTAGGCTTGGTGACCGACGTCCCAAACTAATTTGTCGTAAGGGGTGTCAAAAACGTAATGCAACGCCACCGTCAACTCTATCGTTCCTAATGACGAAGCGAGGTGACCCGGGTTGTGACTAAGCTCACGAATAATAAAATCGCGCAACTCGTCGCATAAAGTAGGGAGTTCTTCTACCGAAAGATTCTTCAAATCTTTGGGTGAATTGATTATATTTAGATAGCGATAGTCCATAATTTCGCGCAAAGGTACTACAAATATTTGGATTGTGCAAGTTTTTTTTGAAAATATGACGAAAAATGCAAAAAAATGTCGAAAATATTTGGTGGTTTCAAAAAAATGTTGTAATTTTGCAGTCCCTTTCGTGGTTTTATGATTTTTAACCCACGGAATGGTGTAGTTAGAAAGGAGGTGTATGCAATGATCGTAGTACCCGTAAAAGAAGGCGAGAATATCGAACGCGCCATTAAGAAGTTTAAACGCAAATTCGACAAGACCGGTGTCATTAAAGAGCTCCGTTCCCGTCAGCAATTCAACAAGCCGTCTGAGCTCAAACGAGTTAAGATGCAACACGCAATCTATGTGCAACAATTGCATGCCCATGATGATATGTAATTGATAGCATTGCGATATCTATCCAAAATGCATTTTTGTTCGCAAAAGTGCATTTTTTATTTGCGTATATCAGATATTTTTTGTACCTTTGCAGTTGCAAAATGCTACTGCAAGTATGAAAATACGGATTACTGCAACTCATCCTCGCTATCTTCGTGGATATTAAAGAAGGAAAAACGAAATAACAAAAAAAAGAAGGCGGTTGCCTTCCTTTTTCGTTTGAATGCTTGTGTGTTTTGCTTGTGCGCAGGATGAGACTCGAACTCACACGATCTTGCGATCACTACCCCCTCAAAGTAGCGTGTATACCAATTTCACCACCTGCGCTTCGTCGCAATTCGCTTGCGATTATATTATTCACGTGCCCAGAACAGGACTCGAACCTGCACACCTCGCGGCATGCGCACCTGAA
>JAKSNE010000309.1 GCA_024400135.1 Paludibacteraceae bacterium | reverse complement strand
TAACGTTTGTCCCTATTGTTCGCTAAATACCACAGTTTATCCTTTCCGCCTCTCTGCCCATCCGCCTCTCCGCCCATCAGCCTCTCCACCCACTCGTCCATAAACACGGCATCTTCCGCAAGATACGTTGCGGGGACGATACCAATATCGTCCAACCCCACTTGTTGTGCGGCCGTCCGTATTTGTTCGATATCTAACATAGGTTAGAAGATAGCTGCCAGATTGCCGAACATCAGTTTACAAGCAATCGCGAGTACGATGATACCGAAGAACTTACGAATCATGTATAACGATGTCTGTCCGAGGTACTTGGTCAACCAGTGAGTACCTTTCAGAACAGCATATAGCACACACGTGCTCACGAACACAGCGATAAGCAAGTTGGTGGTGTTATATTCTGCCGTAATAGAAAGCAGTGCTGTGAAAGCACCCGGACCGGCATACATCGGGAAGGCGAGGGGTACGATAGAACCGTCTCCGGTTAGTCCGTCTGACTTGAAGATAGTGACATCAAGAACCATCTCCATTGCCATGAGGAAGATGACGAATCCACCGGCAACGGCAAAATATTCAATCTGCACATTAAAGAGTTTCAAAATCAACTCTCCCAATAGCAGAAAAGCAATTAAGATAACGTAAGAGGCGAGACACACACGTTCGCAATTAATCTTGGTTCCCTTCTGCTCCATAGAGATGGTAATGGGGATATTACCAAACGGATCGATGATAGCGATAAGGAAGATAAAAGCGCTAATAACTTGCCAAATATCAAAATGGCCCCAACTTTGAAAATAAGCTAAAATAGCATCCATACAAATGTGTTTTTCTGTTCGTTTTTGTTAAAATCGGGTGCAAAGTTACAGAAAATCTACGATATTTGCAAATAAATTTGCATAAATCAAGAAAATTTTATATCTTTGCAGGCGATTTAGACTTTATACACTTAATTATACCGTTATGATCAATTCACAAGACATTAAAAATGGCGTTTGCATCCGCATGGATGGTCGCCTGTATTTCGTTATCGAGTTTTTACACGTTAAGCCGGGTAAAGGTAACACGATTATGCGTGTTAAGTTCAAAGATGTAGTTGACGGTCGCGTATTAGAGCGCCGCTTCAACATTGGTGAGAAACTGGAAGATGTTCGCGTAGAGCGTCGTCCCTATCAGTTCTTGTATCAAGAAGGTGAGGATTATATCTTCATGAACCAAGAGACCTATGAGCAAGTGCCTATCGCTCACGACCTGATTACGGGTGTGGA
>JAKSNE010000308.1 GCA_024400135.1 Paludibacteraceae bacterium | reverse complement strand
ATAGCCGGGATACGGGTCGAACCACCTACGAGGATGACTTCGTCAATATCCGAAGTGCTCAAACCGGCATTTTGCAGAGCCGTGCGGCAAGGAGCAATCGTGCGTTGGATAAGATCGTCAATGAGTTGCTCGAACTTAGCGCGAGTAAGGGTCTTTACCAAGTGAGCCGGAACACCGTTTACAGGCATGATATACGGCAGGTTGATTTCGGTAGAGGTGGTGTTGGAAAGCTCAATCTTCGCTTTCTCAGCAGCCTCTTTGAGGCGTTGCATTGCCATCGGGTCTTTGCTTAAGTCGGCACCGCCGTTCTCGCTCTTGAACTCAGCCACGAGCCAGTCGATAATACGATGGTCGAAGTCGTCACCACCAAGGTGGGTATCACCATCGGTTGCTTTTACCTCAAACACGCCGTCACCAAGCTCTAATACGCTGACATCGTGGGTACCACCACCGCAGTCGAAGACCACGATCTTCATGTCCTTATTGGCTTTGTCCAAACCGTATGCCAAGGCAGCAGCGGTAGGCTCGTTAACGATACGGCGTACATTCAGACCGGCAATCTCACCGGCTTCCTTGGTAGCCTGACGTTGGCTGTCGTTGAAGTAAGCAGGAACGGTGATAACAGCGTCCGTCACTTCAGTGCCAAGATAATCCTCAGCGGTCTTCTTCATCTTTTGCAGGATGATAGCGGAGATCTCTTGAGGCGTATAGAGGCGACCGTCAATATCCACGCGAGGCGTGTTGTTGTCACCTTTTACTACTTTATAAGGAACGCGTGCAATCTCTTTGTCCAAACGGTCGTAGGTCTCACCCATGAAACGTTTGATAGAGTTAATCGTCTTAGTCGGGTTCGTAATAGCTTGACGCTTAGCCGGATCACCGACTTTACGCTCACCACCCTCAACAAAACCGATAACAGACGGCGTAGTACGCTTACCTTCGGAGTTAGCAATAACAATAGGTTCATTTCCTTCCATAACTGCGACGCAGGAGTTCGTTGTTCCCAGGTCGATTCCAATCATTTTACTCATAGCTTTATAAATTTAATGTTTAATATTGACCATTTCATTGAAGGACCGCTTCGCTGTAAGACCGCTTCGCTGAACGACCGCCTACGGCTGAAGGATTGCTTCGCTCTATATAGAACAAATCCCGTGCCAAAGGCAATTTACTGCCAAAAGCACACTGACAAACTGCCAAATTGGCAGAAAAAGACATCAAAAATTAGTAAAAAATGGGATAAAGTCTGCCATTTCGGCGGAT
>JAKSNE010000307.1 GCA_024400135.1 Paludibacteraceae bacterium | reverse complement strand
CATTTGATGATGCGAGCCATCGAATAGGTGTCATCAGCAAAAGTGAGTTCGGTTACTTGACCTGCTTTGGCGCCCTTGGCGAAAGCGAAGTCTTTGTATTTAGCAGGAACATTGTCAATGCTATAATCGCGACCGTCGAACATTACATCGGAGTTGGGGTTAACCACGAGGGCGATATCTTCGCTGGTCTTGAACTCGTCCATCAACGACTCCAAGAGGTGACGGGTAGCCTCGTAATCCGCTGGCGAAGGAACGATATCGAAAGCGATATAAGAGATTGCGCGGTTAGGCGTTTGTTTGTACAAGGCTTTGTGTTGGTTGTAGAGTTTCTTAAGCTCTGCGTTGCTAACCGAGATAGTAGAATCAGCTACGGTGTAGTACGGTTGCATCACGTATTGAGCGGTTACATCTACTTGACGACCCTCAAAAGCGTATTTAGCTTCGAGGCTATTGGCTGCGATAAGACCCTTAACCAGAGCCGTATATTTGTCTTGCAGTTGGGTCAGACGAACGACTTTCTCCCAATACATCCAATAGTTTTTGTAGCTTTTGATAGCTGCGGCTTGTTCGGGATCCTCTACTTCTTGGTTCATCTGGTTGAGGAAACGAACGAGTTGAGCGCGGTCTAAGTTGCCGTTAGCATCCGCAAAGATACTGCGAATGATACGGTGAGGGTTAGCGCCAATGCAGAGTTCGCTGAGCTCGTCTGCGGTTACGTTCATACCAATCTCGTCAGCTTGGTCACCGAGGGTGTACTCCATCAACAGGGTCTGCCACACTTGGTTGCGAATCTGACTTTGGAAAGCCTCGTCGTTGACGTTTTGTCCTTGCATCTTAGCTACCTCGGTCAATTGCTCCTTAGCGGCTTCGTACTCGGTGTAATGAACATCGTGACCGGCGATAACGGCTACGTTCTCGCGGCTACGGTTAAAGAAACTACTACCTGAGTTAAGGAAGTCACCCAGGATAAATGCTAACATAGCGGCTCCTACGATAACGAGGAGGAATACGCCATGATTACGAATTTTTTGTAAAGTTGCCATAATTTAAATTTAATATTGTTTTTATTTTATTTCGAAACTTCTTCGTAGGAAGGGAACCCGAGGTTCTTGTTGCTTGACCAATAGATATTACCTTGGTTGGAGACGGTTTCAATGGTTCCGCTATAGTTGGTAATCTTGGATTCAATAAATACCGTATCACCCACGGCTAACATATTCGGGTTAGAGAAGACAGCCGAAGTGCCTTTTGCTTTTACACGATAGCAATAGAACGAAAGCTCCGGAG
>JAKSNE010000306.1 GCA_024400135.1 Paludibacteraceae bacterium | reverse complement strand
CCGCCGACCCTCTGCTTGTAGGGCAGATGCTCTAAACCAGCTGAGCTAAACGCCCGATCCTTGCGGATTGGTGCTCTCTTAACGAAAGCGGGTGCAAAGGTACTGCTTTTTTTTGACATGTGCAAATATTTTAGCAAAAAAATTACAAAAAAATGCACTTTTGGGGTAGAAAGAGGGTTTTTACCCGATTTTTCACCGATTTTTGGGTCGATTTACTCCTCGTCAATATTAAAATTCAGTTTGCGAATAGAGGCGAAACGACGCTTGAGCCAGCGCTCAATTAAGCGGTTCTCATCCACTCGATCGACAAAAGCACGGCGGAACATCCAACGATAACGCAGATAAGCACCCACATGACGCGCTTTCTTGTCGTTATAAATCTTGTCGAAGGGTATGAGCAGTGCCGTATCCTCAATATCGTGCATGGGTTTATTGAGTGCCGTACCGCACATCAACAGATTAGGCGTGACCGTGATAAACGCATTCAAATTGGGCGGAATACCGACACCTCGCCGATGAAGGGCGAGTTTGAGCAGTTTATAGTCGTCTCGCACATCGTCCTCGGTCAGAATCAGATTCATCAAATCCGTGGACGATTGAGGCATCACATTCACTTCATCCCACGGACGCAAGAGGTTGTGCTTATCGGAGAAATGTTTCCACAGATAGTGATAAATGAGGTCGCGCGAGATCTTATCAAAAGAAGGATAGATGGTGGCTTTGCCGAAATAGTACAAGATATTGGGATTACGCATGATGATAGCTGCCAAGCCGTCCCAGAGGTTATCCAACGCGAAGATTCCTTTTGCGCCCGCTTTGGAACTTTGGTAGTCGGGTACAACAAATAACCGTCCCAACTCGACCACGTGGGGTAGGTAGTCCTTGATATAGTGTTGCGAGAAATGGAACTGGTGGGCACTTGCCATGATGGGCTGTCCGTCTTCGTCAAAGCGCACGGCGGAACCTAATAAGAAACGGTAGCCTCCGATGATGGCATTCGCATCCGGATCCCAAACGATGAGTTGTTTGTAGGGGCGCTCCATCTTGTCGTATTCGTCCAGATCGACGGCATTGCCGGTTGAACCTCCTGCGGCACGGAAAGTGAGTTCGCGAAGGCGACCAATCTCCATGGTTACGTTAGGTGAGTCCTTCCACGAGACGACATAGAGTTCGTTATGACCTTTATTGGTATCGGTCAGTTTTTTGTTTGGAGTGAGTTCCTGTTTGAGTACCTCGACAGGAATAGGGTCAATAATCTTTTCCATAAGTGTTAATCTATTGCTGCGGGCCAAGTGTTGTG
>JAKSNE010000305.1 GCA_024400135.1 Paludibacteraceae bacterium | reverse complement strand
GGACTTTCGTGCTACAGGCTCACTAGATAGTATCATGTACCCGGCATGGAGAGTCCTCGGGGGTCCCTTGCCCTACGCCTCGCTTGCCCCTCCCTTGCGCTTGAACAGCCAGCCCCAGTTCTCCTGCTCGTCCTTCCAAGTCTTATTGTCGGCAGACATCATACCTGCACCCGCCTTTGTGACCTGCCCTGCGGCTTGTGCTACCTGCTGAGCCTGCCCGTTGAGGACATTTGCAACCCCCTGCGCATACTGATTGGATTCCGCAAGCCTTTGTGATGCGATATTATCCTTATATGTTTGTCCACTTGAAGCAACACTTGAGATAGTGTCCGCAAGTGATTGATTTGCAGAGTTTTGCAACATAGCAAGCGAGTTATCACTACCCCCTGCCACAACATTGGTTGCCCTCGCTCTCTTGTATGCCTCGGAGAGCAGATCCCTCTGCTTGGTAATTATGCGCTGAACATCGGCTCGTTGCGTGTAGTCGGTGTTGTACTCGCGGTTGTACCAGTCCTGATTGGCGGTATGTTGCCTATCTAGCACGGCTTGTGCCTCCCTGCTCTTGCGAGCCGAGGAGACCGCACCCCATATAGAGCCTGCCGCGCTTGTCGCTAGTCCTATTATCGTACCTATCATATCCGTATATCGTTTGTTGAACTCGCCAAAGATAGGCAGGGAAGCAGGTAACAAAATTTAATCTTTGCCACAAGTAGACCGAAATGTGCCATTATGCCTTATATGTGCCATTATATGGCACATAGGTGAGACAAGGGGTAGCAAGCCCCCATTTCTTCCGATTTTTACCATCAAATGTTCATAATCGGTCAACTTGCCGTCAACTCTCCGAAAATCGACCTAAAAATAAATGTGCCATAGAGAAGCCTGGAAGCACGATTTTGCAAAAAACTTCAAAAAAACTTGAAAAATATTTGGTGAAATCAAAATAAAGTCCATACCTTTGCATCACCGACCTACCGAGAAAGGTACGGAAGGGGTGGTGGAAAGGCAGACTACTGAGGCGAAGGAGAACGACTAGAGGTAGAGCGAAAGCGACCGACAGGGAAATCCGACGAACCTGCAAGCCGAGGACAACGCAACGAGGGAGAACGAGGTGACATAGGTTGCGAACCTAAAGAAAAGCGGTGGCAACTGAAATATGTGCTTGACCGCAGTTGAAGAACAAGCACTAGTTTCCTGCTTGGCGGTGGTTCGGAAAACCGCACGGGACGTACCCGTCAAAACAACTACTTATCCCTTTGCGGTCAGAGATGACGGCAGGGGGACAATCAACCAATCAAACAA
>JAKSNE010000304.1 GCA_024400135.1 Paludibacteraceae bacterium | reverse complement strand
TCTCAATCAGTGCCCACTCCATCACTTGCTCATCCTTAGCCTCTTTGATATAGGCAGGGATAGTGGTCAGTCCGGCTTTTTTCGCTGCGCGATAACGACGCTCACCGGCGATAATCATATAAGTGTCATCCTCGTTCTTGCGCAACGTAATCGGAGAGATCACTCCGTGCTCACGAATCGAATCGGTTAACTCTTCCAAAGCTTCTTCGTCAAACGTGCGACGCGGTTGGTCGGGATTGGCAATAATCTGATTAAGAGCTACTTCGTTTATACTACTACCTCCGTTGGTATTCACGCGGGAGGTATCAATCAAGGCGTCTAATCCACGCCCAAGTCCTGTCATTCTTTTCATAAGCTATACGATTTAGTGTTTTTGACGAGCAATTAGTTCTTTGGCAAGTGCCGTATAGTTCTTCGCTCCCTTACTGGAAGCGTCATAATCGAGTACCGACTGTCCATGACTGGGTGCCTCACTCAAACGTACGTTACGCGAGATAACCGTATTAAACGCAAGGTCACCGAAGTGGCGTTTCACCTCCTCATAGACTTGGTTGCTCAGACGCAAACGGTTGTCGTGCATCGTGAGTAAGAAACCTTCAATCTGTAAGTTCGGATTGAGTTTGGACTTGATAATCTTAACGGTGTTCAAGAGCTTAGCAATACCTTCGAGCGCAAAGAACTCGCACTGAACAGGAATGATAACGCTGTTGCTTGCGGTCAGCGCGTTGATGGTAATCAGTCCCAACGAAGGCGAGCAGTCAATGAAGATATAGTCATAATCGTCCCGAACCTGTTCAAGCATGTTTTTGAGTAAGGTCTCGCGATTAGGGATATTAAGCATCTCTATCTCCGCTCCCACTAAGTCGATGTGACTCGGGATAATAAATAAGTTCTTGGTCGGTGTGGGTAGGATGGCTTTGTTTGGATCCAACTGGTTAACGAGGCACTCATAAATGGTGCTATTGAGTTCGCGAATGTCCACTCCTAAGCCAGATGATGCATTCGCTTGCGGGTCTGCATCGATAAGGAGGACTTTCTTACCTTGTCCTGCCAAAGCAGCCGAGAGATTAATGGCGGTAGTGGTTTTTCCTACGCCACCTTTTTGATTAGCAATCGAAATAATTTTTCCCATATATTGTTGAATTATGAATTTTGAATTTTGAATTATGAATTTTACTCTTTTTGTCCTCATTCCTCAATCCTCATTCCTCTCCGCCTCTCTGCCTTTAGGCTGCTTGCAGCCGTGCCTATATCCTTCTTAAACTCCCACAGCCACGCGAGGTGGATGCCTATATTGAGAGGGTTGGATTGTTGAAAATCTGCCCCC
>JAKSNE010000303.1 GCA_024400135.1 Paludibacteraceae bacterium | reverse complement strand
TTGAGTTTCTTGCGGAAGCGGATGTGGAAGAGGATGGCAGCAATGGCTAAACCAAAGATAAATCCGACCCACATACCGCTCGCTCCCATCTTCAAAGGGAAGGTACAAACCACTCCTACCGGTAATGCTATCAAAATGTATGCCACAAAGGCAAAGAACATCGGTTTTTTCACATCCGTGATACCTCGCAGCATAGCTGCGCCTACACATTGCATGCCATCCGCATACTGGAATAACCCTGCACAAAGGATAAGTGTGGAGGCAATCTCTATCACCTGCGGATCGTTGGTAAAGAGGTAAGGGATATAGTTCCGTAACCCTAACATAAGCGAAGCGCCGATGGTGTTCATCAATAGGCAGAGGTGGATACTGGCATTACTTGCCATTCGCACTGCCACAAGGTCGCCCTTGCCCAATTGGTGGCTGACCCTAATCGTGGTAGCAGCCCCGATACCGATGGCGAGCATAAACGTCAAATCCGCTATCTGATTGGCTATCTGGTGGGCACCGAGCGCTTCCTTACTGATCCAACCGATAAGCACGAAAGAGATGGTAAACGTAAACGTCTCCAAGAACGTCTGAATACCGATAGGCGTGCCAATCTTCAAAAGGTGTTTGGCAACGCGTTTATTGGTTTGATGGCATTTCAGATACTGTCGCCAAGGGCGATAAGCGGCAATGATCACAAAGAAACAGACGGGCATAAGCAAACGTGAGATGAATGTGGCAATACCCGCACCGGTGGCACCCATCGGCTCAAAACCGAAGTGACCGAAGATAAACACCCAGTTAAGGAAGATATTAAGCACATTCATCACCATCGTGATTGCCATTGCAACCCACGTGTTGCCCAGTCCTTCCAAGAACTGTTTCTGTAAGCAGAAAAAGAGAAAGGGGATAATCGATATCGTAATCAGTAAGTAATATTCTCTTGCCGCCTCAATCACTTCGGGTTCTTGACCAAAATGGTCTAAGAACGGATAGGCACTGCCGAGCAAGGCACTCATCACGACGCTCAGTCCGACGGCAATCACGAAACCGTTAAAAAGCAATCCGCCAATCTTGTCGGTCGCCTGTTGGCTGTTGCCCGTCGCTTGTTCTTTTCCGACCTCATAGCCGACAAGCGGCGTGAGTCCCATCAGCAGTCCCATCGCAAAAACCATGACGGTGAAGAAGATAGCATTACTAAACGACACAGCAGCGAGGTCGGCGGTGGCGTAATGTCCCACCATAATCGTATCAAACAGTCCGACGAGCGAGGCGCCTAACTGCGTTAACATCACAGGGAAAGCGACTTTGAGGTTGCGCTTGTAATAGGGTAGATAGTCTTTAATGCTCATTTAT
>JAKSNE010000302.1 GCA_024400135.1 Paludibacteraceae bacterium | reverse complement strand
TCAACTCTAAACTCTTTGTCGTATGCCAGACTGACATCATATTGCCTCGTCTCTTCCGGCTTAAGTGATATATTACCTACATCCGTATAATATAAGTCATTAAACGTCGGCATACGGAAAATCTGCTTATAGAACGCCCGTATAAACCACTGCTCTTTCAATAACGGCTGATAACTCAAGAACACCGCCGGAGTAAAATGGTTTTTTTGGAATGAGGATTCTATAGCATGTTGAATGGATGGACTGACTTTATCTTCGACAAAGTTCCCCAGTACACTGGCTTGGGCTTGTATCCATTTGTAATGAAACGAGGTTGCTGCCGCTACCAAACCTGTATGACGGACAGGATAAACGAAGTTCGCCATGTTAGACGAAAGGGTATTATAGATATAATCCCCGCTCAATGTCAAGTTCCACCAGTCAAACAGTTCCACCCGGTTAGCCCAACTTATATAAACCTCCTGCTGCAAAAACGTATTGTCAATATACATGAGCGTGGTATCCGGATTGAGATAGCGCATCTTGTCGTTGGCATACTTAGCCGAAACTTGCATCTCCCACCGTTTGCACACTCTGTATTGAAAAGCACCTTGTATAAAAGCATTCCTATCCCATTGCCTTTGCGATGAGGTCCACACATTGCGGATAATGGCACGAGGAATACCCTTGTTGCTTTGGTAGTAGTAACCCTTAATATTCCACTTGCCTTGGGGAAGATAGCCAAACAACCCCATCTCCGCACGGAATGCGTTTATGTCTCCGTTCTGGCGATAACCCGTAGTATCCCACGCCAAACTGCCATCAGGGAAATATTTCTTTATCGTAAATGGATAACGACCCGTAGCAAATGTATATTCTGCATTCATATTGAGACTGACCGTCTCTGAAAGTTTTTGCTCATACAGTACGGATGGATTGATTAAGCCAAAACTTCCAGCTTTCATACCTACCACAACATTGTAGTTCTTGCCTTGCTGAAACACAGGTCTCCGCGTACGAAGATAAATCGTACCTGCCGACCCAAAATCCTTGGCAGACTGCAACGACTCCGTTTTCTGACCATTATAAAGAGAAATACTTTCGATGTTCTCCAGCGAGAACTTACCCAAATCGACAGTACCATTTTGGGCATTGCCCACCTCTACGCCATCGTAGAAGACCCCTACATGGTGACTTCCCATCGAACGTATATCTACCGTTTTTATACCGCCTACTCCTCCATAGTCTTTGATCTGGACACCGGAAAAATAACGCAGGGCATCCGCTACTGAGTGAACGGACAAGTCTAACAGACGTTCGCCTTCTAAACGTTGAGCGGGTACTACTATAGGCTGTTTCTTTGCCAC
>JAKSNE010000301.1 GCA_024400135.1 Paludibacteraceae bacterium | reverse complement strand
TTATCAATGAACTCTTGCGTAGCAATCAACGTGGGCTTCGGAATAACCTCGTAACTGCGGGAGATCTCAATCTGCTCGCGGTTCTCAAACGACTCATCTAAAGCATCTTGAGGGGTCGAGAAGTCCTGTAGTTTAGAGTCTAACTCGCGCTTGAGTGCGGTAGCAATCTGATTGGAACGTTTGCCAATGATAGCTACCGTTTCATAAACGTTGCCCACTTTCTCCGTCAATTGATTCATGTCTCGTGTTAAAGTGCTCTTAGGCGCTTTCGTTTTTTTGTAATCCATAATGATATAAATGTTTATAAATTAGTTTCTTGTAATCTTGTTTATCTCTTTGTTAATGCGTTCCGCTTCCTTGCGGTGCTTGCTTTCGGGATATTCGGTGATGAAGTTGTAATACTCGTCCTCCGTATCTCTTGCGCGTTCCAGTTTCTTCTCCTCAAAACTGAGTAACATCTGCTGATACTTAGCCTGTAAGATAATCCAACTCAGCTCCTCTTGATACGAGTTACTGGGGTAGTTCTTGAGCGTGTTACGAGCCACAATCTCGGCACTGAGATAGTTGTTGCCTAAGTACGTTCCGAGGTTGTAGTACAGCCTCGCGCTCAACAACTCTTTGTATGCCAACTTATCGTATAACTCGCTCATTTCTTCGTAGGCTTGGCTGGCGTACGGACTCTCGGGATAGAGGTCCACAAACTCGCCAAAGAGTTCGATGGCTTTCTTGGTCGTTTCTTGGTCTAATCGCGCATCGGGAGCGTCTAAGTAGTAACAATGTCCCTCTTGGAAACGAGCTTCCGTGATATACTTACCCTTTGGGTAATTGCGCACGTAAGCTTGGTAGTATTCGCTGGCGGTGGAGTAGGATTTTTGTCCCAGATAGCAGCGTGCCAAGTAACATAGCACGTCCTCGCTGCGCTCCGTACCTTTATAGTAAATAGATACATCATCCAGCAAGGTCTGAGCCTTCACGTACTCTTTCTGATTGAAATACTCCAAGGCTTTTTGGAACTTCAAATCCGGATCCTTCGACTTCACAATCGTTTGGTACTCACCGCAAGCGGTTAGCATCAAGACCAATCCCAATAATATGACGCACTGTTTTCTCACTGTACTTTGCAACTTCCTTGAATCCAATGTACCCAACTGCTCGATGTGATAACTTGGTTCTCGCCGTTCTTGCTAACAATCAGGTAGCACTCGCTTTCTGGGTCTGCCTCAATCATCTCTAAGGCTGCATCGGCACCTAACACTAAGCACGCGGTGGCTAACGCGTCGGCACGCATACAACTCTTAGCTATGACCGTGGCACCTAACAGGCTGTGGTTCACCGGATAACCCGTACG
>JAKSNE010000300.1 GCA_024400135.1 Paludibacteraceae bacterium | reverse complement strand
CTGGGGTTGGGGCGGTAGTTATGACGGATACTTCGACCTCTCTATCCTCGATTCCAAAGGAACAGGAACAGGCGGTTCATCGGCTGCCGGAGGGTATTGCATACATCGTAGTGCCGTATTTAATATCCAGCCCCCTACGGATACCAAGATTATCACTAAACCGACCAAGTTCCATCCCTTATCCGCAGACTCCCTTGCCATCGATGTCACCACCCTCAAGAGAGGGCAGACCCTCACCGCTGCCATTAGCAAAATTACCAATATCTCCGGCGATCTATGGTCCGGAAACTATGGTTTTCTACTATGCGGAGACAACCTCAAAGCTCGCTATTGGAGGGGTGGAAAAGGTACTATCACCAATCTTAAACCCGAAAATTTCTTCACCAAAGAGGCAGAGATAACCTACTCAGCATTGACAGAGTATTGCACTGAGCCCGGCGTTTATTACCTCGAACCTTCCTACAAAGCAACCACCGAAGGTGCCGTTGCCACGGCAATGCCCGTAGCTATCGGTCCGGAAAAAATAACGCTGACCCTCGATAGCAAAGGGACGTTTACCATCGAACTCAAAGCCGACACCACCCAACCTACTCCGCCCGAACCATCCGTTGAGACTGTCCTTATCGACCTTGAAAACGATTCGGCAGCCATTATGTGGGACGGTTCCTCCGCCATCGCATACTGCGACTATACTATCTCTGTGGCGGACAACTCTTTTGAACAACTATCCGGCAGGTCGTACTCCAAAGAAGACGAGATCTTCTTCCGTTATTACACCAAGAGCACCATCACCCTCACCGTTACCGCCTATTCCGCTGACAACCAAAAGATTGGAACGGACATCGACCATCTAACGCCGACCTCTATCAAGACCTCCTTCAAAGCGGTCAACGTGAAATATGCAGTCTCAAAAGATCCTTTCCATTTCACTTGGATGGGCGAAGCGCCTTACTACCAAGCTATCTTCTATCAAGCAGATAACACTGCCATCACTGAGGCACAACTCGTAACACCACAAGAGGGAACGTTCACATTGGAAGTGGCAGCCTCGCTCTTACCGCCTGCCTCGTATAAATTAGGACTGCGCCCCATTAGCCCAAGCAAAAAAGCTTATCTTACAACCGAAACAAGATATAACTTCACCATCGATCCGCCCACTCCAACTAACCTGCTAAACGAGATCGGCAACCAAAGAGCCATCAAGGTGATAGAACAAGGGCAGATTTACTTCCTTAAAGATGGACACAAATACACCTTTTTTGGGCAACCCATTAATTAACAACATCATAAAAACACAAAGAAAAAAATCACGTACAATGAAAAAGTACAATTTTAATGCAGGACCCAGTATCCTG
>JAKSNE010000030.1 GCA_024400135.1 Paludibacteraceae bacterium | reverse complement strand
GTAGATAAGCCTTATCGCGCAGCACTTGCCGTCCCTTACGCCAAGGGGTGAGGTGAGTAGAGAGTGTAGAGTTTAGAGTGTAGAGTGTAGAGTAGTTGAGAGTTGAGAGTGGAGAGTAGTTGAGAGTTGAGAGTGTAGAGTTGAGAGATTTATTGAGGTAGAGGTTTTGGCAAGGGTAATCGGTGAGGGCAGCTTCGTGAACGAAGGCGTATGTCCCGTCCGCGAGTTCGAGGGTGATAGGTGAGCAGACGGTGTCGAGTTGGGATAAGGGTTGTTTCGTCCACAGTGCCTCATAATACTCCGTTCGCCAAGGGATAGACCATACCTCAGGTTCTTGGGCAAACGTATAAGACGAATGTTCGTCGAGGACGGTGATTGTGTCGTTATCGGGGAAGACGTAACGGAAGGCGAAACCGTCGTCGAAGAGGCGGAAGACTATATTTAAGTGTAGAGTTGAGAGTGTAGAGTTTAGAGTAGTTGAGAGTGTAGAGTGTAGAGTAGTGGAGAGTGTAGAGTGTAGAGGTTTTGTTAAATGGAGGGTGAGTTCGCGGTAGTGGTTATTGATGAACTGTTCTTCTCCCCAGACGGTTTCCCACGTCTCGTTGTGAGAGTCACGAGAGGTAGAGGTTAGTTGCCAGCCGGTGTTATCGACAGTGTCGCCTTGAGTGGTGACAAAAGTCAGTCCGAGTTCGGAAGGTAGGATAACGGCTTGACCGTTCTTATAGACCTCATAGACAGGTGTACCTTGCTCGTTGACCGAGGCATTGAGTTCGATATTCCCCGAAGGGGACGTGAAAGGACGCTGGCAAGCGGTAAGCAGTGCGAGCAGTGCTATAGTGGACGCCCGTAGGGCTAGTTTAGAGTGTAGAGTGTAGAGTAGTTTAGAGTGGAGAGTTGAGAGTTTAGAGTGTAGAGTTATCATAGTGAGAGTGAGATTAGATGCCGGCGTAACCGGATGATTGTTTCATATTTTCGTTTCGTTCGAGTTCGAGTTGGGGGATAGGTTGTGTATAGGAGCAGTCTCCTTTCCACGTAATCTTACCATGTCGTGTCTCGACATAGTAGTCAGCCTCTTTGTCTCCTATCCGATAGCGGCGCACGTCGAACCACCATTGCCCTTCGGCAAAGAGTTCTGCCCATCGTTCGTACTTGATAACATCGTACGCGAGCGGATCCGACTCGGAAGCCGTTTTGGTGCGTTCGTTGAGACTCTTATAGTCGTAGGCTGGGTTATCGCCGTATGCGCGACGGTGTACCTTATTCACATATTCGAGGGCGGTAGTGGGATTATCCTCAGCGATGAGTTCGGCATAGAGTAAGTATATATCCGCGAGGCGGATGATATAGAAGTTACAATCGGATGATTCGTTTTTGCCATACGGTTCGGCACCCATCTCGACACCACGGATGTTCGTATATTTGCGGTGTTGCCAGCCGAAGATATCGGGTCGGTTATTGATCTCGCTACTCCGGTCGTACCATGTCTCGCGTCCTTTGGCATCGATATACGTATCCACGTAAGGTTGTCCGGCACAGAGTTTGAGTCGCGGATCGACTTTCGTTAGGTCGTTCTTCAAGGCAAGTGCTTCCTCTCGGTAGGTAGCATTAGCGAGTGCGTAGGGGAAGTTCTCGGCAGAACGCGCTTTACCAAAGTCGTAGGACTTATTAAACGTCCAACGCGGAACGGTATCGCCGTAGAAGTTAGCAAAACCAAAGCGGGCGATGTTCTTATCGTGAACGAAGTTATTTCCCCATTGCGAAGACTTGGTAGAGGTGACGACATCGTGCTCTTTCTTGATAGGGTCTTTTGAGGGTTTATCGTCTTTCCCTTTTTGAAAACGTATTTCGAGGTCGGTGTACCAAGGTGCATAGACCATCGGCATACCGGAACCGGTGGTGTAGTTTTCCCAAGGTCCGTCTTGCTTGTAGTTAGAGGTCATCGTTATCTCGTAAAGCGATTCGGCATTATGTTCGTTAACTTGATTTCCATAGAACATATCTGTATAGACGGAGTATGGCACAAGGCTTTTACCGCTATTGGTGATGATGTCTTCGATTAGAGCGAGAGCTTTGGATTTATTCTCGGGAAAGAGATAGAGGGACTGCATATACACTTTGGCGAGCAGTCCTTTGGCAGCCCATTCGGTAGCGCGATAGGTGTCGTTGTGTCCTTTGAGGAGGGTGCAGGCTTGGTTGAGGTCATCAATGACAAACTGCCACGTCTGTTTGACGGTAGCGCGAGGGATTTTGAGCGAATCGACATTATTGTACGCGCGGTCGATAATAGGGAATCCCAGTCCATCGGCATCCATCTCAAAGAAGATCTGCGCGTGCCAGTAGGCGAGGGCACGGTTGAAGTATGCTTCGCCCCGATAGTAATCGAGTTGTTCTTTCTCGTTGGCGCGACCGTAGCATTGCTGATAAGTATCAATGCCTTCGAGCGCCACCGTAGCGAACTTCATCCACTTGCATAGGTCGGTATAAGTGGTAGTGAGATACCGCGAGTCGATAGCGGAATAGTTATCTTGCGAGAATGCGCGTTCGTCGTAGGAGCCATAGAGGTCAGTTGTATGATCATAGAGCCACACCCCCATCGGGAACCAATAGAAAGCGTATGTCCCTATGGCGTGCGACTGCGCATAAGAGGCGGTGATAAGTTGATCTACCTGTTCGATGGTGGTAGGGAAATTATCTTGCGAGACCGTCTTAGGGTCAGAGATGGAGAAGAAGTCCTTGCAACCCGTTAAGAGCACTGCAAGCACTGCGAGCACTGCTATAGTGGACGCCCGTAGGGCTAGTTTAGAGTGTAGCGTGTAGAGTAGCCGTTTAGTCATAATAGTTGAATGTTTGATAGTTATTAGAATTTAATATCTAAGCCGAAGGAAAAGAGGCGAGAGGGAAGGTAACGATATTGCGTATCCACATTCCACATGAGTTTATCGCCGCTGTAACGTCCTAATTCGGGGTCATTGCCGGAATACTTAGTAATCGTAAACACATTCTGTGCCGAGAAATATAGGCGCAGTTTATTAATCTTCGCCTTCGTGGTCCATTTAGCAGGGAAGGTATAACCAATACTCAAATTCTTGAGTTTGAAGTAGTTCCCTTTCTCCACGATATAAGAAGACACGGTGGAGTAGTTCTTATTCGCTGCACCATCGCCAATCATCGATCCTTTATCATCAAGATATCCTACGCGCGGGTTAGCGGTGATAGTAGTGTTATCGCGTCCGTAGCAAGAGGTGGAGAATATATCCTTCGTCGTGTTATCACTCATAAACATGTGGGTATAAGGTTTCATGAGGTTCATAATATCGAAGCCGAAGGCACCATTGAAGACCGCAGTCAGGTCAATGCCCTTCCATCCAAAATTAAGAGCCAGACCCATCTCCATCTTCGGCCAAGGATTGCCTATATATTGTCGCGAAGCAGGACTGACACGTCCTTTGCCGTTATCGTCAAAAATAAGATCACCCACACCGGTGTTGGGTTGTTGGTAATAAACACCCATCTCTTTTCCATCCGGGTCAAGCGGTTGCCCATTCGGCGCAAACTTCGTATGGGTGGGGTTTTGTTTTTTCCATTGGTCAAGGGCATATTGGTTATATTGATCCACCTGTTCTTGGTTTTGGAAGATTCCCAAGCACTTATAACCATAGAACAATCCCATCGGGTGACCATCTTCGGTACGAGAAATCAGACTCCAAGAGTTATCCACACCGGCATCAATGATACTTGCCCCCGGGGCATCACCCACCTGCTTAACCATGTTTTGATTAAAAGAGGCGTTCCAGTCAATACCATAGGTAAAGTCTCCGCGTGTCTCGTGCCAACCGATGGTAATCTCGTGGCCGGTGTTCTGTACCAATCCCGCATTAAGCAAGACGGAGATTGTGTTTCCCGGGTCGTCCGAGTTGAAGTAATAACTCAAGCCGGAGGTGAGGGGTAACGAACCACGATAGATCATGTCTCTCGTTTGACGATTATAATAGTCATAGGTAACGGTTAGACGGTTATTGAAGAAACCGAGGTCAAGACCTAAGTCCCATTGGTTGACTTGTTCCCAGCGCAACGCTTCGTTACCGAGGATAGCCGTCCATGCACCGGACTGCTGGATAGAAGACTCATCAAA
Source organism: Paludibacteraceae bacterium (assembly GCA_024400135.1). Classification (GTDB taxonomy): domain Bacteria; phylum Bacteroidota; class Bacteroidia; order Bacteroidales; family Paludibacteraceae; genus Colicola. The sequence continues at coordinate 6,153 of JAKSNE010000030.1, read as the reverse complement.
GCAGTAGCTCACACCCGTGAAAGCGTAGGTGGAGGCGTACATATACTGCGCCACGTTATCGTTACCTAAAACACCCCAGCTACCGCGGATCTTGAGGTTACTGAGCCAATCGCCGGCAGGTTCTTTGAGCCAGCGTTCTTCACTCATACGCCAACCGGCATTGACGGATGGGAAGAAACCCCATCTGTTCTTCTTGACAAATCGGTCAGATGCGTCTGCGCGGAAGTTAACCGTGAGTAAGTACCGTCCCGCATAGTCGTAGTTGATACGGGCAAAAACCGAACCGCGCCGTTCCATCGGGAGATTATCCACTGCATCCTTCGTAGGACCATCGGAAGCTAACGCAATAGACTGAGCAGGAGAGATAACAAAATTATAAGCGGTGACACCTAAGTTATAACCATCGTATTTCCACCACTCTGTACCCACCATTGCTTTGAAATGATGCTCGCCCCATTTATGGTCGTAGGTAAGAATAGAGTTGAACATCAATCGCAATGCTGTACCCGAAGAAGAATAGAGTGAACCGCCCGGTACGCCGGTGGTGACAGGACCAAAATCTTTGTATTCCGTGAACTGATTAACAGAGAAGGCTTCCAGTTGTGCCGAACCGGTCGTGCGCCAGTTCAACCCCTCAATGAACTTTACATCAAGGTATGCTTGTGCGTTCACATTGTAAGACTTATTTATATGATTATGGAAAGCCCCTTCTATACCGGCGAAGTTAGGTCCACTGCCGTAAGGAACGGGGGTCTTAGCGTAGTCCCCATCCGCATCATAGACCTCTGCGATAGGAACGGTGCGGAAAGGAATAGTATGGTAATAGACCGAGGAAGAAGCAGCAGGATTGGTATTCACCATCGAACCATAGAGCGATTCGCCTATCGTAACATGTTTGCCGATGCGGTGGTCGAGATTCGTGCGGAAAGTGAAACGTCTCGCACGCGTATCCATATATGTGCCTTTCTCGTCCAGATAACCAAGCGAGAGAAAAAGGTCTGTCTTGTCGGAGTGGTGCGTGACATTCGCATTGTATTCCTGTTCAATCCCCGTACCGTACATCACCTTCATCCAATCCGTATTAGGCAATTCGTTCACACTCTTAACGCCGAGTTGGTCGAGTGTAGAAGAGGTTCCCCAAGCGTCACGAGCACGGATCCAATCCTCCGTACCCAATAACTTCAATCTGTTGTCGATATTGCGCCATCCGGCACGGATATTGAGTTCGACATGGGTCTTTTCGTCCTGCCCGTGTTTGGTCGTGATAAGAATAACACCTCCGGCGGCGCGGCTACCATAGATAGCAGCCGAACCGGCATCCTTGAGGATTTCTATACGTTCCACATCGCGCATGTTAAACCGAAAGCCGGCATCTTGCGCCACTCCATCCACGATATACAAAGGCGGTAGTCCACTTAAGTTGCCTGCACCACGGATAAGGATATCCGCCGCTTCACCGGGTCCGCCACTTCCTTTGACTACCGATACACCGGCTGCCAAACCGGTAAGCGACTCCGCTAAAGACTTAGATGAGAAATCGGCAATCTCCTTCGTATCTACCGAAGAAATAGCACCCGTGACATCGCTCCGGCGCTGGGTACCATAACCCACCACAATGACATCTTTTAGCACCTCTGTGTTTTCTTCAAGCACAAAGTCATAAGTCGTTTTTTTAGCCACCACGGTAGCCGATTGAGTAGCATAACCTACGTATGAAACCGCTATCGAGCGACCGGTAGAAACGCTTAGTTGGAAGGCACCATCTAAATCGGTAACCGTACCCGTCTGAGACCCCTCAATGACGATGGAGGCACCAATAATAGGTTCGCCTTTGACATCGGTAACAGTACCCGTGATAGGTTGCTGTGCCAGTACGATAACTGTCGGCAAGAAGAATAAGATAGAAAATAGTTTTCTCATGATAGTTAGTCTATTTTTTAGAAAAAGCAGGAGGTAATCAGCCTCCTGCTTCTATGAATAAGGGGTTATCTTACTTAACGATACCACCTAAAACATTGTAACGAACGTTCTCTTTCTCAATTACCATTTGGCCATCAACGATGCGTTTTGCAGCCGCTGCATTTGATTTAACGGTAGGCAGAGCAGAAGGAGCCTCGTTATAAACGCCGTCAAGGGTTACCCACAACTCGTATGAATCACCTAACGTGATACCATAGTCTGCGAGTTGAACACCATTACCATTGTTAAAGATCAGGTTTTCACTCTTGCCGTCGTATTCGCCTTCAGCAACGAGGAAATAAACACCATCTTCATCTGCACGTTGAGCTGCAAAGCCGGGCCAAGCACCACCGAGGTCGTTGCCACCCTCACCCCACATATAAAGGTAGAGAGCATCCCAACCGGTGAGGTTGTGAACGAGGATGTCCGTACCAATCTTAGCGCAAGGAGCAGCATAGCCCTTTACATCAAAACCGTAGATAGGCTCCATGTAGTCAGAGCCATAGAATTCTTCGTCACCTTCTTGAGCGGTAGTCTCGGTAGAAAGAGCGAAAGCGAAGAGGCAGTCGGAACCCTCTGCCAGAGTAACGTCAACGGGTTGATCTTCCCACATCCACCAATTGGCACCCGGGTTTTCTGCGGTGTATTCAAAACCGAAGATTTGACCACTAACATACAGGGTACTGTCCTTCATAAGGGCTTTACTGAAATCACCGGTAGCGATTTGCCAGTAGTTAACCGTCATACCCCAAATGTTACCGTTGATCCGTTTCATACGGTTGGTGTCACCGTTAACGTCACCAAGGCTCGTCCATTTGTTGATGGCGATACCGCGTTGTGCTCCTTCAGCAGTAGGAGTACCATTGAGGAAAGTCTCTAACCAAGTTCCGGTTACATCCACTGCAAAAACGAAAGTCTCATTCACTTTCATGTCGTTAGCGGTAGCGAAAGAGTTCGTTTTGAGATCGTACTTAACGATGTAACGACCATCTTCACCTTTAGGGTTGTTGAGCGAGTGAGCTGCGCTCATTGTCATAGCTGTCATTGCAGCTGCAACAAACAAGAAAAATTTTTTCATGATAGAAAAATGTTTTTAGTTAATAATGTTAATTAGTTTCAATAGTCAGCATACGCCTCCTATTTTGAGTGCAAAGTTACAACTTTTTTCTCACACACGCGAAAAATATAATGATAATATAGAAAATATTTCGGTAATTTTGCCCTATATTATTAAAAATAATAAAAAAAATTTGCATATATAAAAAATATTGACTAATTTTGCATCGTCAAAATCTATATTTTATGCTGAAAAACATTCTTTTGTTATTAACCATTGGTTATTTCAATGCGCCCTACACTTGCTATGAAGCCGAGCAAGGTCTATGTCAAACGACGGGTACTTTCTTAGAGTCTACCGACGATCAAACGTTGCTACAGAGTGAAGCCAGTCACCAACAAGCTGTACAATTAACGGTTAAAGGTGACTATGTAGAATGGGTACTCACGACCACCGGCAAGGGGCTTACTCTTCGTTTCAGTCTGCCCGATAACGCCACCGGCACAGGAACGAAAGGTCGTGTGGCTATCTATGCAGGCGAAGAGCGCGTAGGTCAATTGACGTTAGACTCCTATTGGGCGTGGCAGTATTGTTCAGCGACGTATCCGACCAATGATCCGAAGAACGGTCCCGTGATTAGAATGCGCTTTGACGAAGTACACACGTTGCTCTCTCGTCAATTAGAGGAAGGAGAGACGTTGAGACTAATGAAAGATAGTGATGATACCCATGTTTACACCATTGATTTTATCGAGTTAGAGGATGTGCCCGCACCCGTACGATGGGAAGATATTGAGGCAGACAATAAGGTTCAATATACAGGCGCTGTAGATATAGGAAAGTTCATCAACAGCAATGCCGGCAAGACGATATATATCCCGGAGGGCACATGGAATGCGGAAGATAAGATACGTATCAATCGCGACGGGACGCATCTTATCGGTGCGGGAATGTGGTACACTCAGATCTATTTCGGTACAACGAGTGAGGACAAGCGAACCTACGCCAATCGCGGTATTGAGTGTAATAGTCAAACGACTATGGAGGGTATCTATCTCAACACCATCAATAACCAGCGTTATTACAAAGGAAACAGCCAATATCAAGTAGGTAAAGGACTGATGGGCAGTTGGGGGAAGAACTCGTTTGTGAGGAACTGCTGGATTGAGCATTTCGAGTGCGGCGGATGGATAGCGGATTACAACGGTACGGGCAGTGAGAACATGCTCATTGAGCATTGTCGGATACGCAACAACTATGCAGACGGCATCAATTTCTGTTCGGGTTCGAAGGGACATAAAGTGCAGTATTGTTCGTTCCGCAACAATGGTGACGACGACATGGCGAGTTGGTCCACGGGCAAGCAGACGGAAGGTATCGTCTTTGCTTATTGCACAGCGCAGAACAACTGGCGGGCATCTTCGTTAGGGTTCTTTGGGGGTAAGAACCAGACAGCGCATGACCTACTCATCGAAGACGGATTGGAGTGCGGTTTGCGTATTAATTCGGATTTTAGTGGAACCGGTTTTGCGCAAGATGGTACGATAGAGTTATATAACATTGATATCCGTCATTGTGGATGTGTCGGAGGGACCAAAGGTCAGCACGGTGATTTCTGGGGAAAGATGCAAGGAGCGGTGAATATAGGTTCGACCGCGAACTATCCCATCTATCACGTACACCTCAGTAATATCAACGTCTATCAGTCTCGTGGGCACGGGTTGTATGTTCAGAGTTCATCGGGAAAGAAGATTGTTGATTTAATCTTAGATCAGATTGTAGTAGATGGAGCGGATCGGGGTATTTATTTCTCCGGAGCGGTAGGAGATGGGCAATACTGTTCGCTCACGTTCAAGAACGTCAAACTCAAGCAGAACACCCATCCCGGGTTTGAGTTGGTTCCGCTCCCCGATTGTCAAGAGACGGCGCTCCCTTTTGAGTTAATCGCTCCTCGCGGAGGGGTGTATAAGCAGTTGGAAGATAACCATATTACCATTCATACTCCTAATCAGACATACGTATTATGAAACGAACGATTGTATTGCCGTTGCTATGTGTAGCGGTTTTAGCCTACGGCTTCACGAAGGAAGATATTGAGCTCCTTGAAGACGAGATGGCGAAGAAAGAGATGTACGACGCGGCTAAGCAAGAACGTATCTCTCACGTGATCAGTGCCGACCTGTCGGAAACGGAAAAGAACCTCTTACTCTTTGAGGAGTATAAGTCCTACAACTACGACACGGCACTGATCTATGCCCATCACCTATTAGACGAGGCGGCTGCCAAGCGCGACCGACAAGCGTATATTGCGGCGCGACTTAAGTTGGCGTTTGCGTATCTGAGTTCGGGACTGTTTAAGGAGTGTGACGACGTGTTTGAGTCGCTTCGCGTAGAAGAGATGGACGCAACCAATCAGATAGACTACTATATCACGAAGGCGCGTCTGTATCACGACATGGCGGATTACGTGTTAGGTTCCCACGGACGCGAGTATATTCAGATTGGCAATCAGTGTTATAAACAAGCCATCGAACTCGTTGACGCCGGCGATTCGGTGACCTACTGGAATGCCCTCGCGCAATACGCGATGAAGACGGACGAATATACCTTATCCATCGAGCGTTTCAAACGGTTAGTAGAAGTAGGGTCGGTGACGGATCATGAGTTAGCGATTGCCTACTCGTCGATGGGGTACTTATACGACTGTTTAGGGGAGAAGTCCATCAGTGATCATTATTGGATATTAGCTACGATAGCCGACCTACGCAGTTCGACGAAAGAGGCGATAGCGATGCGTATCGTAGCGTTGCGGTTGTACGAAACAGGACTTAGTGAGTTAGCGGCACGGTGTATCTACTACGCCTTAGAGGACGCGCAGCAGTACGGTGCGCGTCAGCGTCAGATTGCCATTGGTCAGATACTGCCGATCATCGAGCAGCAACAGATACGTGACTTACAGGCACAGAACCGCCGAATCACGTATCTCAGTATAGGCTTATACCTACTGATGGGGCTGTTGGTTGTTTTGCTTATTGTGTTGGCAAGTCGAATCAAAGAGCTTAAGAAAGCCAAACAAACGATAGACACGATGAACAAAGGGCTGACGGAAGCTAATGTGCTGAAGGAGGAGTATATCG
>JAKSNE010000003.1 GCA_024400135.1 Paludibacteraceae bacterium | reverse complement strand
TGCGCGAAGTGATGTTCTATTCCGACTCCTACTTCCGCTACTCCGGTCGCGTGCTATACGAAGGTACATCTATTCCCGTAAAGGATGCTCACTTTGTTATTAACGGTCATGTAGCCATGCATAACGGCGATACCGTCCTGACTGACGGAACAGGTAATTTTGAACTCGCTATGCCTGCCGGAACCGCTACCCTGCAAGTGGCAAAAGACAAACATGTGTTCAAGAACAATGGTATATATATGTACAATGGCAAATCGTCTATCGCCGTAGATGCAACGGTCGATGGCATCCGCTTCTGGGACGAAACGAAAGTCAAACTGACCGGTCGCGTCGTTGGTGGTGACATCCAAGGCAGTCTGCCTGTAGGTATGGGCTTGAGTAAGAATAACTTGGGTGATAACCTGCTGCTCGTGTTCGAGTTGGAGGGCGATAATATATCCCACTTTGTCTATGACGACCACGACTTAACCAAGAACAGTCGCGATACGGTCTTCAAAACAACGACGGTGAACTTCAAGGAGAAACGTGTGCTCGTTCATCCCGATAGTCTGACGGGTGAGTATTGGGTAGAACTGCCGCCGACCAAGTACCGCATTGTGCAAGCTACTGCCGAGGGTTATGCCACCCTGTATGGTAACGGCAAGACTGCCGAGACAAAGGATTTGACCAACTCCTTAGATAATATATACACAGGCGCAGGAGAGATTTATAACGACACCTATTCTGTTATTTACCATGCACCCGCGATCGTACGCGTGACCCAAACCAAGTACAATATGCCGCTCAACTATTTTGGAGAAAAAACCGTTGAGCGCTTGTCTTTGACGGGCAAGAAAATAGGTGTAAATGTTTGCACCGAAACGGAATCGGGTTGCAAGTACGCCTTCGGTTATCCAGTCTTCCTGGCAAACTATAAATACGGTTTCGGTATCAAGGCGCAAGAGGAGTATTACTACAACAATGTAACAACCAATTCTCGCGATGTTGTGCCCTTAGGCAACTATCCCGTAACCATCTACAACGGCTTTGAAGACGGCAATACGATTGTATATAAGCAGTTGAATGAAAACGGTTATACAGACGCTCTCCTCACCGTCAATAACACCACATGGAACACCACGGGCGAGGATGCACTGAAGACCATCAATATATCCGTTAAGATTAACGGACAGGACGTACAAGCCAAACCTATTCGAGGCTATATTTTAGGTATGCGCCAAATAGGGCAGAAAGTTATGCAACAAGTAGGTTCTGAAGTCATCTTGGATGATGTGCTGCGCGACCCTCCCGGAAGCAATAGCTCTGCAACCTTAAGTCAGGGTTCTTCTTATACAACATCTTTCCAACAAACCGTTTCTATGGATGTGGGATTAGACATAGGTTATACGGATGGGAAAGCACCTAATATATTAAAAGGTGCTGTGTCCGCCCCAGAGGGAGCTGGTACTTTTGCTGGTGATTTCTCGGAAAACCAAAGTGGACGAAAGCACCCTATAATATCCTTTGTTGAATCTCCGAACTGGGCTTGGGTATATAATTATTCTTATAGTACGCAGGATAATATCTCCACATCCAGTGAAGCGAGCGCAGCCGGTGTAGGTGCCAATGCCAATGTGTTTATTGGTCATACGACAAACGTTTATGCCGCCGAAACGGAAAGCTTTACCGTAGCCGATTCCGCTTCGTTACGCCTGCTCCAACCCGCTATCGAAGCAGGCGAGATTAAGGTGGTAGCGCAAAATGATGGCATCGCCTTGGTCATCACATCTGATTTGGAAGTTGGAGCTGGTAACGATGTCAACTTTGTATATACACAAAAACACATTAAGAGTCACATTATTCCAGACTTGGTTGCTCAGATGAATAGCTTGCTCTATGAGGGTTCTGAAATAGAATTGCAAGCCCTTGCCAATCAAACAGGCAAACCTGTTTATCAAGTTTTGGAAGAGGAGCCGTACTATAAGATGATTACACCTACTAATTTGCTGAATCCTAACATAATATGGACGGATGAAATTGCTGAATATTCCAAACAGATTAACAAATGGATAGATATGTTAGCGTGGAACGAAAAGGTAGAATGGTGCGGAACCAATTATATGAGCAAAGTGGATTCCTATTCCATTTCCAATCGTACCAACATCACTCATAGCGAGACTGCTTCGGCCAGTCATAACTATTCGTCCAGTCATGCAGAGAAAATAGACATTTCCGGAGCATTGAATCAGGCTTGGGGTGCATTAAAACAGTTCTTATTCCCGGGTAAAAGTACCACAAAAACAGAGACTCTAACTGCCACAACCATCATTAAAACGGTTATGGAAGGCAAAACCAAAACAGTAAAGTCGAAAGCCACATCCACATATGAACTAAATACTCCCGCTAAGAAATGGACGATGGATATTAAACTCTTAGGGGATGTTTCGGATAGGGGAACAATAACCAACGAAACAGAATCCCAAACGCGCACGGTAAGTTTCACCTTAGCGCAAGGCTCGGACGGGTATCTTGATGTGGATGTATATAGCTTCGCAGGAGACGTTGACTACAATAATGAAGTAAAAGGTTGGCGTAATAAAACCGATATTTCGAAAACAGATACAAAACACCTGTCTTCCGACTTTATGTATGTGCTCCGCGGTGGTGCGACCCGCTGCCCGTGGGAAGGACCTACCGTGACGGAGTTCTTCCATCCAGGACTATTATTAGACGAAGGAACAGTGAAGATAGAAGCGCCCCATATAGAACTCAAACAACGCGAGATAAGCGGTGTGCCTGCTGACGGCGTAGCCGTGTTTGACCTCACGATGTGGATTGAAACCCAAAACGATCCTATTTCTCATACTCCCCACGATTGGGAATTAGTAATCACCGACGGCACGAACCCATACGGTGCGCGTATCACCATAGACGGTAAAACGCTTGCAGGCGATGGCGGACATGATATATGGTTCGATCCGGGCGAGGTACTCCATAAGACCATTGAGGTGCGCCGAGGAGGGAAAGCCATGGACTACGACAGCATAGAGATTGTGCTGCGCTCGAACTGCGAACCGGTAACGAACTATAGCACGACCAACTTCTCCGTTCACTACGTACCCGTATCCAGTCCGGTGAATATCGTCATCCCGCACGATAAATGGGTGATGAACACCAACTCGCCTTCGGATAAGTCGGGTTACTACCTGCCGGTTACGATTGACGGTTACGACCCCAACTACGAGAACTTCGACCACATCGAGTTCCAATATAAACTCAGTACGCAGTCCGAGGACGACTGGGTCAACCAGTGTTCGTACTACATGGATAGTGCCCTCTACCTCAAAGCCAATGGTAACAAAGCCTTTGTATCACCGCACATCGGAAAGATAGAGAATATCCACTTCTATGGCGAACGCGACCCGATGGAGCAGGAGTACGACCTGCGTGCCGTTTCTTACTGCCGCTACGGAACAGACTTTATTTACCGCTCATCCAACGTGGTAAGCGGAATGAAGGATACCCGTCGTCCGGAACTGTTTGGCTCTGTCGGACCAGTCACCGGTATTCTGCATGCCGGCGATTATGTAGAAGTGCCCTTCTCCGAGCCGATAGCCTATAACTACCTTGACGAGGACAATAACTTCCAAGTCATCGGTATCAAGAACAAGACCGACTACCTGAGCCGTCCTACACTCTACTTCAATGGTAAGGCTTCCGCCACTACCGCCGTAGAGCGCAGCCTGACCGAGAACGGTTTCAGTATCAATCTCGTGGTTAATCCGGAGAAGAATGGCGAGATGACCTATATCACCCATACTGCCGGTAATAACACCTTTGAGTTTGGACAAAAGAGTAATCAACAACTCTACGCTAAAGTTAACGGAAATACTGTTTATTCCAACCCGCTTGATAACGCAATCAACACCTTCACGCAGGTGACGATTACATACGCAGAGGCGGACGGCGAAGCAACTGTTCACTTCTATGCGGGCAATAAGGACTTGGGTGCCGGTATCGTAGGTATATATAATGAGAATGGTACATTCACCTTAGGTTCCGGCACAACAGCCTTCCAAGGACGCATGGCGAACGTCAGCGTATGGAACAAGACGCTGACCCAAGGCGATGTAGCCGACCTGCAACTCAACGGACTGGCAGGAGGCGAAAACGGACTGATTGCATACTGGCCGTTGGACGAAGGTCGCGGTAAGATAGCCAAAGACCAAGCCCACGGTGCTGACCTGACCCTGAACGGCTGCTCGTGGACTAAACCGCAAGGCTTGTCTCTCCAATTCAAGGGAGACCAACAGGGTGTACAACTCAAAGATGCCTATTTTAACAAAGGTGCTAACTCTAACTTCACCTTCTCGATGTGGTTCCAAGCCGAACCGGCTACCACTCGTGCGTTATTGTTCGGTAGCGGATTGAACGAGTTCGACTCTGATGAGGAAGGAAAAGTATTTATCGGTTTGGACAACGGGCAGATAGTTGCTCGTCAAGCCGGTCGTCAACTGACGGCTACCGGCAACTATGCCGATGGCGAGTGGCACAACCTTACCGTCGTTGTCAGCCGCAGTGAGAACTACACCGCGCTCTATGTCGATGGCGAAGTAGCCGACAGAAGCAACGGTTCGTTCTTTACCTCTTGGGCTATCTCCGGAAACCAAGTCTATATCGGTCAGGGATTGAAAGGTTATATCGATGACCTATCTATGTGGGAACTGGCGATGCCTGAATCCTATCTCAAAGCGTTCTATACATACGCTCCGACCGGCGTGGAGATGGGGCTGACCTGCTACCTGCCGTTCTACCGTCGCGTGCTGAACGACTATAGCGTTTACGAAACCCATTATAGTCCGTATAACGCCAAGAAGATATTGGACGCCAACGGCAATTGGGTGAATAAGAACGATGCCGTCGTTCTTACCAATGCCGAGAGTATGGCGGTTCAAAACAGCGCTCCTATCTGCAAGGATAATGAGTACGAGAAGATGAAATTCAGCTGGACTTCGCGCGACAACGACCTTGTTATCAACCTCGATATGCCGGATTGGGAAATCAATCACCGCACCGTCTTCTTCTCGCTGCGTGACGTAGAAGACCTGCGCGGAAATAGGTTGCTCAATCCGATTGCTTGGTGTACATACGTTGACCGCAATGTACTCAACTGGTTGCTGAATAGTCGCCATATAAATAAACCCGCGGGACGCGACACCACCTTCATCATGCCTGTCATCAATAAATCCGGCAGACGGATGTACTTCACACTCGAAGACATGCCCGCTTGGCTGCAAGCCAGTGAGACCGTCGGAATGATGCAACCCGAGGAGGAAAGGAATATAACCTTTACCATCCACAAAGACCTCGGGGTAGGTATCTACAATGCCATCATCAACCTCTCGGACCAGAACGGCTTGACCGACCAGCTATTGCTCTCCGTCACCGTCAACGGCAATAAACCCAACTGGGGTGTACCGAATAGTCTTGACCAAACGATGAACCTCGTTGGACAAGTCCGCCTGCCTAATGCCAACCATATAGGTGACTATATCGATACCGATGCTCGCGACATAGTAGGTGCCTTTATCGGCAACACCTGCGTAGGTACAGCCAATATCTCTGCCTCCAATACCGATATTGCTAACCTCTATATGAAGATTTACGGCAACGATAACTTCAAGACCAAACCGGTTACCATCCGTCTCTGGCAGGCGGCTACGGGCAAGACCTATGTCCTTGAGCCTTCCGAAGGGGCAATCACCTTCGTTGCCAACGAGACATACGGTACGGCTACGAAACCCATCGTATTGGCACCTATGGATAATGAGGTACAGAATATCTCCGTTTCTACCGGTTGGAACTGGCTCAGTTTCTATGTCAAACCGAGCGATATCAATACATCCTTTGTCACTACGAGCGGATTCTCCAACTACGAACAAGTCAAGACCGCTTTCGAGGGTGCCGGTGTAGCCACCTATAACCAAGGTCAGTGGGAGATATCTTCCAATGCCGGTTACTTCACCCCAATGTCATGCCTCAAGACGTATATGTTCAAGAGCAACACCAATAAAGTACTCGAAGTGGCAGGCAAACGCTTCACAGAAAGCGAACCGCGCACCGTTCATCTGGTTAACGGATGGAACGACCTGCCTTACCTGCTTGAGTATAACGCTCCTATCAATATGGCTTTGGCAGACTACTATGACAAAGCTTCGGAGGGCGATATAGTCAACGGCTATCATGAGTTCGCAATGTTCGACGGCGCACAGTGGAGAGGCTCGTTGCAAGCTATGCGTTCCGGCGAAGGATATATGCTCTATCGCACGGATACGAAAGATGCCTCTCTGACTTATCATCCGGAGAACGTGACCCGTCGCGCTCCGAAGAAGGAATACAATTATCAATCCATCATTGAGCGTAGCGGTTCAATACATCATTCCACCAATATGCCGATCGTGGCGCAAGTGGTAGTCGATTCCTTGACAACACCGGCCACCATCACCGCTTACGCTAATGGCGAGTTCGCCGGTGAAGCTATGCCTGTCGTCATGAGCGACGGCACCACCCTCTGGTTCTTGTCCGCTCACGCCGAGAAGGGTAGTACATTGACCTTCGTACTCAACGAGAAGGATGAGAACACCGTCTCTACCACTACGGTTAAATACGAGGCGTTTGCTCCTACCGGTAACATCCAACACCCGCTCTTGCTACTCTTTAACGGCAATAAACCGATGAAGGTGATTGAGAACGGCATCCTCTATATCTACCGCGACGGAAAACGCTATAATGCTATGGGATTCTAAAATTTATGAATTATGAAAAAAAGTATGAATATGAAACACGTAAATAACCGCACATTATGCATCGTGCATTGTGCATCCATCATCGTGCTTTGCGCGGTGATGTTGGGTTGCAAAAAAGACCCCAAACCCACGATTGACCCGCTATTAGAACCCGGTTCGGCTTCCACTCCCGAGTGGAAGTACGAGCCTTCGCGTCAGACCTACGGCTCAATGACCGCTATCGTGTCTATCCCTGTCCTCTTTGCGGACTATGTGTCCGCAGGGGACAAGATGGCTGTCTTCGGTCAGGACGGAAAAGTGCTGTCTTCGGCAACACCTTTGGAATCGTACAATAATAAGTATTTGCTCTATATTGAGCAGCCTGCACAAGGTTCGGCTTTGACGATGAAATGGTACTGCGATAAACTGCACCGCATCTACGAAGCGAAGTCTTTTCCTAACTTCGCCGTAGATGCCACCTTAGGGGTGCCCGATCCTATTGTTCCGAATTTTTGAGTGATTAGTTGCGCTCCAAACATAATACAAATAACAAATGAAAAAAACTTTTCTGGCACTGATGACTGTTGCCGCCATCGCGTTAACGGGGTGTAAAGACAAAAATGAGGAACCCGCTCCAACAACTGCCCCGGAGTGGTTTGAAACCGCTACACCTGTTAATCCCAACTATGTAGATGTAATCTATTTTGCCGGTACGGAATTAGATTACGAGTATGACAAAGATGGTAATGAACTGACTAACATTACCCTTACGGCTGCACAGAAAGCCAAGATAGGTCGCGAGTATCAAGAAGCATTTGAACTGCTATGCCCTGACTCGGTCAATTTCTTCGCTCCCTATTATCATCAGGCAACCATGCACGCGGAAACAACCACGAGTACTATCCCTGCCGCCCTTTCAACTGCTCGCAAGGATGTGTTGGAAATCTTCCGTTATTATATGGACCACCTCAACAACGGCCGTCCGTTTATTCTTGGTGGATTCAGTCAGGGAGCCATGATGGTTAATTTTATTATCAATAGCCTGTCGGACGAAGAATATTCACGCATGAAAGCTGCCTATATGATTGGATTTGGACTGCAGGATGCCATACACGGCAAGCATGTCATACCCGCTACCGGCGAATTTGATAAAGGCGTTACCATTTCCTTCAACTCGGTTGCAACCAACGATGATATATGGACAGGTACGTATGCCGGTACTCCGTATTGTATCAATCCCGTCAATTGGAAGACGGATAATACTTCGGCAGAGTTTGTGTATGATGGTATGAAACTGACTAATCATATTGATACCACTACATACGTTATTCATGTGGAAGGTTTTGATTTTGTCACCCATCCAAGTATCTTGCCGGGTTGCACGCCGCATTGGACGGAGCATAACCTGCATGTGCATGAAGTAAGGATGTACGCTCCGTATCTACGGAGGAATATCAAAGATAGAGCGTATAGATAAATTAACGTTGACTAACATATGTGCGAGTCCCGCTATAGCAAAAAAAGAGAACCCATCAGGATTCTCTTTTTTGCGGTGCGGACGCAAACAGCGCCCTATCCGTAACTAAAAAGGTATTCGCTTGCGCGGATACCTTTTTGCGGTGCGGACGAGACTCGAACTCGCGATTTGCATTTTTTGGCGGTGCGGACGGGACTCGAACCCGTGATTTGCATAAAAAGGTATTCCGCAAAGCAAAAAAGTCGTTCCCAGACCGCCCAAGTGGCATTAACTCAGATATTTTTACAGAGAACAAGACTGGTTAGTTATTAGTGCTTGTTCTATTTTTGTTCTGATTTTGGTCAAAAAAAGTTCTTTTACTGTTCTATTTTTATTCGTTAAAAATTAACATAAACCACTCGCACTTGAAAATGGTTTATAGTATTCAGTATCAGGACAAATTTGACCCTAACATTGCGTAACACCTTACGCAAGTCTTGACGAAAGTTTCTTGAAAGTCATACTTTTGGGTTGGTTTGGTTTTGGTCATGAGGATGGTCGATTTGTCATCCGGCATCTCATTTACCACGCAACACTATGTAAAAACTTACGTCAAAACTTTCGAGTGCAAAGGTACAACAAATTTTTGAATTATGCAAGTTTTGAGAGTAGAATTTGCGTAAATTCTTTCGTTTTATTTGCAAAATTAACTTTTTTCATAGAAAACATCGAAAATATTTTGATATTTGCAAAATTTATTGTACTTTTGTACCGAATTTGGGAAGAATGATTACTAACAACTTCACATCATTGTATAAATACGTTCCCGCGGGCGCGAAAGCCACCTTTTTAAGGGGGGGGTACTATTCGTACGCAACATAGACGAACATAACATATTATAGACAGCCATCGCCTGCCCTGACTTCGGTCGGGGTGGGCGATGGTCGTTTGATAGACCGAGACTATTATTAACAAAATAGCAAACTAATTAATAAATCAATATTAACAATTTAAATTTTTAAGTTATGAAAAGAAAAAATTTACTGAGTTTTTTAGGCATTATTGCCTGTTTGCTGCTGATTCCGGAGCCGGTGGCTGCTTATCATGCCGCGGCCTGCGGAATGCGTTTGGACAAAAAAACAATATTATTAAGAAATCAAGTACGAACCAATGACGACCATTATCACGGCGTTGATATACAGAACACATTGAAAACCGGTAAGATTTCTTGTTCGGATTTTAGAAAGACATCAAGTGTTTATATTTCTGTGTGGGATGGAGAAAATTGGGGAGAATGGATTCCTATTGTTTTTTGGGGATCTTTTGACCGAGCAGGGATGTACGATGACGTAAATCCGTATGTCTGTGAAGATTCAGGAGATAATGGTACATGGATGGCGATTACCAAGCCTGCGGGAGATCCTGAATTGGTTGGTACATTTACCGTTGCCAATTCCAAACATTCGCAATATTATAAATATGTGCGTTGGGGATCGAAAGGGTCAGGTATCGTTAATAGTTTGGCAAATGGTTTTACGCAACATGCGTTGGATGTAGGGCTTAATTCTGAAAAAAAGGCTTATAACACCACTTTCAATATTGAAATAGATTGGAAGATGCCATCTTGGTTGGCAGGAAAAAAATTTAAAGTAATGTTTCTTGACGCTACATATGACCATAATGATTCGTATCTATCTTACTACAGCGACAACGGTTTTGGTTATGTACCTTATGCGCATTATGAGTACATTAATAAATATGGTGATATTCAATGGCAGTACCGTAATCAGACATTCTTTGTTCGCGATGTTTTTAAGGAGGATTTGACGCTTTCCTACACCCCGGAAGAGGGCGAGTATGTGGGACTTAAAATGATGAAGATTTCCTGTCCTGTTGATGGAGCTACCATTTATTACACAACTGACGGTAGTACACCAACCACTTCTTCTACCGTATATACCGGGCCGATTGGAATTAATGAAACTATGACCATCAAGGCAATGGCTGCTAATGACAGTCTTCAGGGCGATCCGATAACGGTTAACTACACCGTTCATCCGCTTGACTATGTGGATTTAGGGCTGCCCAGTGGAACCATTTGGGCAACCAAGAACGTAGGCGCTTCCAAGGACGAAGATTTTGGTAACTACTACGCTTGGGGTGAAGTGGAGCCAAAAGATACTTATACTAGGGATAATTATAAATGGGGAAAAGCAGGTGAGTTCACGAAGTATCAAAATGATGATAGATATGTATTGGAAGTGCAAGATGATGCCGCATCCATGAACTGGGGAGCTCAGTGGCGCATGCCGACCAAAGCGCAAATTGAAGAGCTGCGTGATTATTGTAACTTTAGTTGGATTGTGTTAGATGGTGTACAGGGATGTCTTTATACTTCAAAAAAAGATGGCACGAAATCCATTTTCCTTCCAGGGGCAGGTGATAGGGATGATCCCTATTATATAGACAGTTATGTACGTTTAAATGCTTCGGATATATATTATATGCCATATGGAAGCCGTTGGCGCGTTGTTATCAATCGTGAAGGACAGCAAGAATGGTACCCGCAGGACAACCGTCACATAGGTATGACTGTTCGTCCTGTGATGAATCCCAATCAGCCTGTCACAGAGTACGTGTGGATATCAGGAACAGCCGATAAAACATATTATCAAGTTGGAGATCAGTTCGATGTGACCGGTTTGAAGGTCACTTATCTGCCCAAAGAGAGTTCTGCCGAGAAGGTGACCGACGGTATTACGTGGACCGTTGAGCCTGCGGTTATCTACTGTGGTTGCACATCGGTAATGGTAACGGCTTCCTACAAGGGTGTGACGTCCGAACCCTTTAAGGTGGCTATCACCACCGACGGAATGCCCGTCGATCTTGGTTTGAGTGTACAATGGTCTAACTTTAATCTCGGCTCTTCTTCCTTTACAGGATATGGCAATTATTATGCTTGGGACCAAAACTTGAATGATAGTATAGCAACTATCTTTGGCAACGAATGGCGCTTGCCGACCGAAGCAGAGGTGAAGGAACTGCAAGATACCGCCAAATGTATTTGGAAGTGGTACCCCGCCGGCAATAGTCAGCATGGTGGTGTAGCGGGTTACCGCGTCATCGGAAAGAGTACAGGCAACTTCATTTTCCTGCCTGCTGCCGGTTGCCAATCCGGCTCTAATATAGTAGGAAAAGGTTCGGTAGGTAACTATTGGACATCCACGGAAAAAGGTTCGGATGCTTCCTATATGTGTTTTGATATGTATGACCAATGCATCGGAACGGATATTCCAACCAATGGTAGAGCCATACGTGTTGTAAAAAAATAATGGATGATGAGTAGAATAATAAGAAAGGATATGATTATGAAAAACGTACGATATATATTTTGCGCTCTTGCCCTTTTGTTAGGTACAATGAGTGTCCCTGCCCAAACTTCAGGTACGAGTGATTTCTCTGCCTATTCGTTAGGAGGTAACAAGGTGCAATTCGAATTGCTTGTGCGATACTCGCAAAATAGAAGCAATCAATACCTCGGATTGGACATGGCTACTACCCAAAGTACTCGAACATTAAGTTACACGAATTCGGATGTAGCCTCCTATTTATATTATACAATCAAGAGTGACCCCACCAACACACCGCATATTATAATGTATTTCGGTTCCTTTGACCGCGCTACCGGTGCTGTGGATGCAAACTGCTCGCAAGTGTGTGTGGAGACCGGAAATAAAGGGTGGATGGCTGTAACCAAGGTTATGGGCGGTGTACAAGATGTCGGTAGAGTCACCATAGAGAGTATTCTGTCCAAAGTGTACGAGGAAGTTAACTGGGCGGAGTCAAGCCGCAAATATACGGTTGATGCCAATGGCTTTACTCAACACGCATTGAATTGCGATTATCCGGTAGGCTATGACGATGATAAAATCATGAGAGGTGTATGGGAAATGCCGGCTTCCTTGGCTGACAAAGAAATTGAATTGTGGGCGCATTGTGCTTTCTACTATTATGATAAACGAACGGCATGCCAAGGTACGCATAATTACTATTTAGGAAACTATACGACCAACTCCGATCCTGCCCCCTTCTTGATGGAACCTTTCTTTTATCCTCAGGACGAGAACGGAAATCCGGAGGTCGGTAAAATAGCGGTGGTGGTTTCCAGCATGCAGAAAATGGTTTCTTATACCGTTCACTATGGTGGCGCAACATTCTCTGGTACCACTACCGGAAATGCCGAGATGATAACCGTGGATGCAAACGATATTATAACCGATTTCTACATGGATGTTGAATCCTATTACAGTCTGTCGGATTCCATAACACAAATACAAAAGACGGGTTACGTCTATGTTAAACCCTTGCATAAGATATACGATTTTCACGTGGAGCCTTATACGAACGCAAGCGGAGAAGACCGCAACTACAATAAACTGTCTTGGACTATCCGTCATTCCAACTTGAAGGATATCGGACCCGAAGATATATTTAGCATTGAGCGTGCTACCAAAGCCGATTTCTCTGACGCAGAGGGGCTGCCGGTGGTGATTTCGATGCCTTACACGAAAGGACAAGACACCACGCTCACCTTTATTGATAGTACTTTCAATGAGGTTTTGCCTGAAGATGGCAAACTCTATTACCGTATCACACGTGGCTATGCGGCAGTGTGGGAGTGGAGTGACCTCGCCTATGAAAAGAAATATTGCGCTAAAGATTCTATCAACAATCATGCTTTTCTTTGGTCTCTCTATAGTAATCCGGATGACACAATTCCTACCATACAAACCAACCTTATCTCCGGTACTTCTGCTATGGTTCAAATTAATCTCCGTAGTCCTGAAGATGTAAACGGCACTATCTATAACTACATCTGGGACAAAAGTGCCAAACTCGTTCTCGTTCGCAACAACCTGACCATGGACGAGACAACGGAAATTAACCTTCTTTCCAACTCAGATGCTGTTTTGTCCAACTGCCGCGATGAGGTAGGCAGAAACGCTATGTGGAGTTATAAATTCATTGATAATGGTCTTCAGCCCTGTTGTACATATACTTATTCTGTGCGTATAGATACTATGGACTGCGTTATTCGCCCAAAGAAAGGAGCTGTGCTGAGGTACGATAATTCTCCGGAAATCTCTACGGAAGATGTTCCGGTTGTTTTGACCGGTTTTACTGCTGGCAAGGACGATGACAAGAACTATGTACTACTCAGATGGAAAACCGACCCCTCCTCCGTGGATACGTTCTATATAGAATGTCGGGCTGTGGGTGATACAGAATGGATACCGGTGGCTGCCGTGGTGGACAACAGCTATTATGAGGATTATAGTGCTATGCCCGGTGTTCATTACGAATATCGCCTCTCCGCTACCTATACTTGCTATGGCGAGAACAAAGACGCTGTTTGCGCTGCCGATAGCGGTTGGTTAGATCCTTACGGTTCCATCTCCGGTATGGTCATGATGCCTAACGGAACAGGTATCGGAAATGTAAAAGTAGTGATAACGGACGAGAGTGGGAATACATACACAACTACCACAAACGCGAGAGGTCACTATACCTGCGACGGACTGATATACGCTGCAACAGGAACGAACTTCAGTATATCGGTAGAAGACACATTCGGCGGTGGCACCTATATTTCTTCCACTACCGGACTGCCGACAATGAATGTTACCCTTATGGCGCACGATGCCGAGAAGACTAATTATATCTTCCGCCCGAGTAAGTTCTATACCATTACCGGTCGCGTGCTGTATGAGAATACATCCGTCCCTGTAGCCCATGCCGCATTTGCCGTTCAATTGGGCGAAATGGCTTCCGAAATACCAATGACGAACGCCTCCGGCGAACCTGTTCAAACAGACCTTAATGGTTACTTCACTTTGCAAGTGCCGACCAGCATCACTTCGCTGCGCGTTCATAAGGAGAACCACGTGTTTGCTGCCGATGGTTATCTGACTGTAGATGGTCGGACCGACTTGGCGTTGAGCGATGACCTGCGTGAGATTCGCTTCTACGATAAGACCAAAGCTCATGTCTTAGGTCGTGTATCTGCGGGTGTGTTAGAGTCCCTCTACACCCTTGGTACGGACTCCAGCACCAACCGTCTTGGTGACGATATTACCCTTGTATTGGAACTGGAAGGTGACAATATCTCGCAACTCATCAACGACCTCAACGACCTAAGCCGTGCTACGATGGATACCACTATCATCCATACGCATGCGCACGATACAAAAGGAACAAACCACGTCTTCCAAACCGTACAGAACACCACGCGCAAGCGCGTCACTATCCATGCAGACAATGTGTCCGGTGAGTTCCGCGCTGAATTGCTGCCTGTTCGCTATAAGGTGGTACAGATGTACGCTAACGGCTATGCTACCCTCCTTGATCCCAATCAAGCAATGCCGGTGCTGGATTTGACCGAGTCTATCCTCACTCCGTACGAATATAACTATGTCTATCACTCCGAGCCGGTTATTGATTACAAACAAGTGGTATATGGTTCGATGTTGCCTTATTTCGGAGAAGGCGATGCTATAGTTTATGGAGTACACAACTCCGCAGATATAGTGAAGTTGGTTTCTTTGCCGTACAATGCAACGAAACTCGAATCCGTTCAAGATAAATCAGGGCAGGTGTCCTACTTGTACGAGTATCCTATTTTTATACAGAAGAAATATAATCTGCGAGTAGGAGTATTTGAACCGTATTATTACAATAATGACTCGAAGACATACAACCTCTATTCTGTGCCTTTGCAGGGCGAGATAAAGGTGTATAACGACATGACATCCTCGATGGAAACAGCCACTTATCAACTGAATACAAATGGTGAAACTTCCTTCAGTTTTGATTGCAATAACACTACTTTCACAAAAACGGGCGAGAATGCGTTGCGCACGCTCAATATATCGTTTACCTACAACGGTAAGAACATTCAATCCGTACCGCTGAAAGGTTATGTGATAGGTTCCAAAGATATTGATGGTGGAATGATGCAGAGTATTGGAACAAATGTGGTACTGGACGATATTCTACGTGACCCCTATGGCGCAGACAGTTACGCCACCTTAGAGGAGGGCTCGTCCTATTCTACCCACTATCATGTGAAATGGACGATTGAGGAAGGTCTTGAATTAGCCTTAAAGTCCGAAAAGAAAGTTACACTCGATCAGGTTATTGGTATGCCTGTTGGTCAGATATTTAGGACGAAGTCCGGTATAGAAATTCCGGTGTCCTATTCGTTCAAAATGAAAACCGAATGGGACGACACTTATGATTACAACTATACCACTTCTACCGCCATCTCTACTTCTGCCGACAATCGCAGTAAGGACATAGGTGCCGAAGCCGATGTTTATATCGGTCATACCGACGAAATGGGATATGTCAAAAAGATGGCTATTCAAATTGTGGATAGTCTCTATGCCGCTTTGTATGCATCTGAATTGGATAACGGCAACACACATATTATCACTCAGGGACGCAATCCAAACTCAGGCAAACCGTTCTATTTGGTTGTGACAGAGGTTATTGCGCCTACCGTAGATAAGGGAACACAATTTGCTTATAGTCAGCACCACATCCTCAAAACCATTATTCCGGATTTGAAACGGCAACGTAACGACATTATTGCTCGTATGCCGTCCTCCGCAGACTCTGCCAATGTGGTAAGACAATTGCAACAACTTGCAGACGAAACGAGAGAAATGCAATATGTATCTCTCGTGCCGGAGACAGATCCTAACTTCGGACAAACGGATTATTGCCTTGCCATTTCTCCTCACATGAATAGTTATGACGATGCCATCGTGGATAGGTTGGATGGCTACAACCAACTGATTGAGGATTGGGAAAATATAATCCGTACCAATGAACGCCTTAAGGCCGGTATTACATATACAGGAGAGGTTGTGAATAATTATGCCATCAGCGATGGAGCAAGTTTTGACTACGAAGAATCCGCCGAGGTGAGACATGAACACTATTTCTTGTTGGCTCCTGTTTTTGATGTAAAACAAGCAGACTCTAATAATCAATCTGATAAAGAATCCAAAGGAAAGCAAGAGGGTTCGCAAGATCAGAATGATACTAAAGAAAAAACAGTAACGGTGGAAACTCCCGTGGCTGACTTTTCGTTCAACATAAGCCCACTATTTTCAGTACCCGCAAGAGCCAGAGACTTTGTAGAGGCCGAAACCGCCACTCGTTCTGTTAGTTTCCACCTTGGTGTAGGTAGTTATGCAAGTTCCAATCAGACAGTCTATCGTGTTACCAATAAATCTTGGGAAGATACCGATATGGACGGTTGGTGGAAAAACGCATATACGAAAGCAGATGCAGATAGGGACGATACTCCCATTAATGACTTCGTCTTTGTACAAAACGGTGGTGCCTCGGTTTGCCCGTGGGAGAGTGCCGATAGTGCGCACTTCCTATTTAATACACAGCTCAGTGCACGCACACTCAAAATAGAGAACCCGACGATTACCATAGATCGTTATGAACAAAGCGGTATTCCGGCAGACGAAGCGGCTATCTTTACCCTCACCCTCGCTAACGAGAGCGAGCAGATGACGAACAAATTAGGTGTCTTTACCCTCAGGGTGGAGGATGAGACGAATCCGAACGGACTCTCTGTCCTCATTGATGGACAACCCCTTGGTAATGGCAGAGAGTTCTATCTGGATGCCGGTTCCTCTATCACCAAAGTAATAGAAGTGCGCCGTGGTGTGGGCTACGACTTTGAGGATATAGAACTCGAATTTATGTCTGAATGCGATGTCAAAACAGTTGCTACCACCAGTTTCTCGGTACATTACACACCGGTTGCCAGCCCTGTGGCTATCTCCGCTCCCGATGATAAGTGGGTACTCAATACCCTCTCTAACCAAGATGAAGACGGCTTCTACCTGCCCGTTACCATCTCCGGCTTTGATATTAACTACGATAACTTCGACCACATCGAGTTCCAGTACAAACTATCCAACGAAGGCGAGAGCAAGTGGGTGAACCTATGCTCGTACTACGCTAACGACTCCCTCTATAAGATAGCTACCGGCAGCCGCGAATTGATGAAATCGACCGGCAAGATTGAGAACATCCGTTTCTACGGCGAGCGCGACCCGATGGAGCAACACTACGACCTGCGTGCCGTAAGTTACTCCCGCTACGGTAGCGGATTTATCACCCGCACCTCGCCCGTGATAAGCGGTACGAAGGATACCCGCGTGCCCGATGTATTCGGCAAAACGAGTCCTACCTCCGGCATCCTGACCTACGAGGACGATATCCGTATCAACTTCACGGAGGACATCGCCGGACAATACCTCGATAAGGACAATAACTTCCAGGTTCTCGGTGCTGTCAACTCCACCTCCATGGAGACCGGTACCAGCCTGTTCTTCCCCGGTACGGAGGGCACCTATGCCGTATCGCGCACCACACGCTCCGTGAACGGAACGAACTTTACCGTTGATATGATGGTACAAGTGGAAGACGAGGTAGAGAACGGACAACTGTTTACCATCTATGATGAGAATAATAATTTAACCAATGTCACCTTCGGTATTGCGAAGAATAATAACAATGAACGCATACTCTATGCTACCATTGACGGTACAACCTATTATTCTCAAGCCTTGCCCGCTACCTTGCGTAACTTCCAGCGCGTGGCTCTTGAGTACGAACTGACTGAAGATGGACATGAGATCTCCTTCCGTGAGAACACCGTTCACCTTGGTGAAGATGTAAGCATGAGAGCCACATCTCCGGAGAGTAGCACCATCAAACGCGGTATAATCGTACTGGGTGCCAATTTCAAAGGACGCATGATGGAAGCCCGCTTATGGAACAAAGTCTTGAGCCAAGACGAATACGGTAGCACCCAAGCGGTTCGCCTGACCGGTTATGAGCACGGATTACTCGCTTACTGGCCGTTGAACGAAGGTGGCACAGCAAACGTATCTCAAGATAAAGCACACGGCAACCACCTCGACCTGCGTGGACTGAGTTGGCAAATGCCCGAAGGCTGCTCCTTGCGCTTCACTGCTCAGACGGCTAATGACTCGGTGGTACTCAACGACAAGTTCGTTGCCAACACCAGTGCATCGGATTATACCATCATGTTCTGGTGGAAGAGCGAGCAAGCGGCGGATACCGTAGCCCTCTTCGCTACCGGTCGTGGTACCAAGGAGACGTCAGGACTGTTTATCGGTATGGAGCACGGACGCATCGTGGTACAAGGTAATGGTACCAAACTCAGTAGCGCTAATGCTACCGATGATAAGAACTGGCACCACTTCACCATGACGGTTAATCGCAGCCAGAACCTCGTCAACGTTTATGTAGATGAGCAACTCGTTGCGCAGAACTCCGCTACCGACTTCCCGGGTATCAGCGGTACACCTTTCTTAGGTCGTTGCTCATGGGTGAAAGTGGTAGAAGACCGCATCGTTCCTTGTGATTCGTATCCGTTTATCGGTCACCTCGACTTCTTCTCGCTGTGGAACTCGGCTCTGCCCTTGGACTTCATTGCCCATTATGCACAGCACGCTCCCTCGGGCGAGGAAATAGCCTTGCAGGCTTATCTGCAACTCCACCGCAGACACCTCAATCCAAATGGTATCTACGAGATTGCTCCGAGTATCTTCAACGAGGTTTGCAAACGCGATGAGGCTACCGGTAAGATTGCCGTTGAAGCTAATATGAACAAGGATACCCTCCTCTTCTGCAATCCTGCACTGCTGGCTGCTATGTGGGATAAAGAGGATTATGCTCCTGTTCAGGAAGCCAGCCCGATGGGCAAACTCAACTATCAATACAAAGCTAAGGATGACCAATTACTCATCGAACTTACCGACCCCGAGAAGCAAATCAATAAACAACAGATATATATCTCCGTACGCGAGGTAGAGGATTTGAACGGCAACCCGATTGCTTCTACCGTTACCGTACCTGTTTATGTGGATCTCAACCGCATCCGCTGGTCGGATTACAGCATTGAGCGCACCATCAATCTCGCTGAGAACGAGCCTTCACCGCTACCATCATCAACCGCTGCGGTTCCAATAAGCAATACACCATTACCACCGATGCCGATTGGCTGGAGTGCAGTTCTACCATGGGACAACTTTCACCTAAGGAGGAACGTACACTCACCTTCACCATAAGCGACGGACTCAACCCGGGTGAATATAGCACGATTGCTTATGTCACCGACGAGATGGACTTGTCAGAACCGCTGCTGGTTAATGTTACCATTTTGGCGGACGAACCGGAATGGGATGTGGACAAGTCGAATAAGGATGCTACTGCCAGCCTATACGGCCAAGTGAGAATCAAACTATCGGAAGATAACTATACCTTTGATATGGATGAGCGCGATATTATCGGAGCCTTTGTCGGTCCCGAATGTATCGGTAATGCCCATGTTAAGACGGATAATGACGGCCATTCCGACCTGTTCATCACCATGTATGGTAATGAGACGATTCAAGGTCAGCTTGTCTCCTTCTCTCTATGGCGCGCTACTACCGGCCTTTCCTATAAGTTAGTCACGGAAAGCGACCTGTATTATCAGTCGGGCGGCTGCTACGGCTGCGAAGGAACACCGGTTATCCTCTCTACTACCGACCAAGAGTGCGAGCAACTCGTCTCTCTCAATCCGGGATGGAACTGGGCATCTATCTGCCTCAATATGGATGCTAAATCCACATTGGATAACTCGCTCTACAAGACGACTACCTTCCAAGTCGGAGACGAAATCAAGTGCTCGCACGACAAAGTGTCCGCACAACGGGTCAACGAAGTGGGTGCGTATTGGAGAATATCGAACGGAGACAAGATGACTCTCGATGAGCAGAACGTCTATGCTATCAAGACGCGGACAGGTGGTGATATAGCTTGGCACGGCAGCGCATTGCCCGACTCGCTTCGCAAAGTGGTCATAAACGCAGGCGGTGCATGGTGCCAACTGCCATACCTATGCGAAACAACCCAATCGGTAACGAACGCTCTGACATCTTACTTCCAGTCCGCTACCGCAGGCGATATCGTGAAGGGATATGACCAATTCGCTATCTTTACTGCGGATAAACGCTGGGTAGGCTCTCTGGAATATATGCGCCCGGGTCAAGGTTACTACATCAAGAGCGCATCCATCTATCCTGTTACCGTCACCTATGTCAATAACGATAACCTCTATCGTGTGGCAAGGAGAGCGAAAGCAGCAGATGAGGAACAAAGCGCTTACGAGAGTGCCGTTATCCGCGGTCAATACAATATGCCTATCGTCGCTGCCGCTGAGGGTGTAGAACTCGAGCAAGGCGACTTGTTGAGAGCTTTCTCCGACGATGTATGCGTGGGCGAAGCCGTGATGACGAACGATAGCTTGTTCTTTATCACCGTTTATGACGGAACGACGGAAGACTTGTCCTTCGAGATCGTCCGCAACGGTATAGGAGTGGCTAAGAGCGGTAAGAAGACGGCTACCTTCTCGCCGAACGGCAGCCTGGGTACCTACGAGACACCGTATATTATTGACTTCGAACAAGTGGATGACCAATCCGCTATCCGTAAGGAGATGATCAACGGTATTCTCTATATCCACCGTAACGGAGAAGTTTATAACGCGCAAGGAGGCAAGCTTTAGTGG
Source organism: Paludibacteraceae bacterium (assembly GCA_024400135.1). Taxonomy (GTDB): domain Bacteria; phylum Bacteroidota; class Bacteroidia; order Bacteroidales; family Paludibacteraceae; genus Colicola. Next base: position 27,129 of record JAKSNE010000003.1, on the reverse strand, counting down.
AAAGTGAAAGTGAAAGTGAATTTGAAAGTTTAAAGTTTATAGTTATGATTATGAAAAAGTATATTTTAGCGATTCTCGCAATAGCGATGATGGCGGGCTGCAAGCCCAAACCGGAACCCGTTCCCGAACCCGATCCCATTCCGGAGCCAGACCCGGCTCCGCATTGGGTCGTTACCGAATCACCCACGGTGGAAGCTCCTCAATGGCAAACCACTCCGACCGATGACTCACCCTATTCGATGACCATCTTTTCCAAAAAGGAACTTCCTGATTGTCTTATGGCTTTCACCGATGTTATCTCAGTGCTATCCGCTTCCGGAGAGTGCTTGAGCGTGAGCCAACCCAAGAATATCTATCTCTATCTCTATGTGCAGCAACCATCGGACGAGGCTAAGACCTTCCGAATGAACTACTATTCCTCGAACAATAAATGCTACTACGTTAGCCAAGATAGTTATAACTATGTCAACGATAGCCAATTGGGAACAGCGGATAATATGATTGAACCCGAATGGCATTGTTGCGGTCAATACCCCTATCTGGAAATGATAGATGTTATGATTGTTCGGGATACCCTTGATGCGGATGACGAGATAGCCGTGTTCGCAGGCGACGAATGTCGCTCCATAGGACCTGTGAAAATCTCTTCTGCTGAGAATGGATTGGTTGAACTTTCTATCCCTGTTCCGATGGCAAAAGTGAAAGAGGGTTTTGATGTTAAGTTCTACGACAGTCGTAAGAAAACCATCTACACCGCTTCGAATGTGGAAATTGGCTACCAACACGCAGGAGTAGGTTTTGCTATCATTACATGCCAAGATTAATGAAATAAATATGAAACAGTATGTTAAACCGGAAACCGAGAGTTTCCAAACTACCCCCAATACCACCCTCTGCGCCAGCGCACAAGTAGGCGTTACATTGGGAACAATGAAGGTAAAATCATTTCTCGAACCTAACAAATCACCTATTCTCGTTTTTGCCTTAATGCTGAGCGGTATGCTCTTGCTTCCCTCCTGCAAAAACGGCAATGGAGACGTCCAACAACCCTCTGCCTTCAAGAAAGGCGAAGTCGTTACCATCACGACCAACCCGATCGGTGCAGGTAACAAAACGCCCAGAAAAGTCCATATCGGAAGCGAAGAAAACAAAGAGGCTCAGATGGTTTGGACAGAGGGCGATCATCTTCGAGTAATCGTGCCGGAAAGTAGCACCTCTTTCCCTCACTCTGATTTTGTTCTCACCGCTGGAGCGAACGAAGAAACAGGTACTTTTACCGGTACCATGCCTGCCGATGGTTCGGAGTTCTTCCTCGCTTACCCTTGCGGCGATGTAAAGGGAAGCAAGTATGAAAGCAGCACTTTTACCTTCCAAGGCGTGAGTGTTCCTAATGTGCAGGATTTTACAGTGGGAGCCAAGACCTTTAATCCCGGACTGATGCCGGTGGTAGGTTACGGCAAGGACGACAACGGAACTCTGACAGGTACTACCACCATCGTCGGCGGTGCGTTGAGGGTAAAACTGACCAATAGTACGGGCAAGGATCTCACCTTTAATAAAGTAAGACTTTATGTGCCTGCAGCTAAAGAATCAGCTACAAGCGAAAAGAGTACTTCGGTTTGGAGTTCCGGCTATACAGTGGATTATAATGTCGAATCAGGCGCAGTTACCCCTTCGGGAACTTCAGCGGATAATAAAAATATCGTTCTCAACTTGTCTGATAAAGTCACGTTAGCCAATGAAGTAACATCTGACTATTTCTATTTCGTTATGCTCGCTCCGCTGTATTTTAGTACATCTAATGGGAGCTCCTTTGTAATTTATCTTTACAATTATGATGGAAAAGTCACTGAAACCAGTGATTTGAGTAGTCAGACACCTGTTGCCACCACTTCCTTCAACTACAATATCGCCATTGCACAGGGGGACATCGTAGAAGGAACGTTGGAAATGACTCAACCGCTTTGACGAGACGCTTGCGGAATTTGATAGGTATCAAAAAAAGTTGTACCTTTGTGCGCAATTTGCAGATTAGTATTAAATAAATACTAAAAAATATCATAATGAAACAAATTTACAAAACATGGCTATTGGTAGCCGGAATGGTATTTGGTCTAAATGCGGTTGCGCAGACAACCGGTAGTATTAACGAGTATGGCGAAACGATTGACGAGCACGGTGGTATCCTTGCACCTCCTCCCGGAGATACGGTTAAGTTTAAGCGTATCGCAGGTTCGTCGGTATATGCTCTAAATAGCTCAAAAACCGTAGATAAACAACAGGGGTCTGCTCTAATGGTAGTATGCAATGATTCGGTGTATTATTGGAAATCGCCTTTGTGTATGATGGCTGTGTCAAGTTATTGGATGAAGGGCTTCTATGACAAACAAGCTAACACGGTATCCTTCCCACAGTTGCAACCGAATTATTATCACCCCAACGATGTGGTTAGTTACTTAGGATGGTGTATGAAATATAAGGCGAATAGCTATAAGACGGTCTTGGACTATGCCGATGCATTTGTGTTTGATATCAACGGAGACACATTGACCTTGCGTGGTTCGCAATCCTTCACACAGTCTTCTTCCGACACGGCATATTTTATGGGCGGGGTTTATGAAAGTAAGTTCACTCTCCATGGCGATGGCGGAACCGTCTTGGTTCGGCAACACCCCGTAACAAAGCGTGATACGGTGGTTGTGAAAGCGATTCGGCTGTACCGCCGCGCCAATGGAAATAACGGAGACGGCTATTCTCTGTTCACGTCTCGAAATGAGGATTTTAATCTCATCCAACTTGCTATCAATGCTAGTAATAAGGTCACCGGCTCGTTTGTTACGGCAGGTATCGATTATAGCAGGAGTACCTTCGTTCCTTACGAGGGAGAAAAGATACGTTTCTATGATGGGGAGCTGAATATTTTCGAGGACGAAGCGGGTTATAAGATGCAGGGAATCATGATAGGTACGGATGAAAAGGCGTATAAGATTGACCTTATCCAACCCGCCGGAACCTTGGAAATGGATTCCTTCGTCGATCTGGACCTTACCAATACGATGGACTCGGTGGATATCTATAAGGATGACTCAGTAGGAGGCTTTGTGGTGGCGGCTAATTTAAGGCATTATGCGATGGAATTGAACCTATTTGCCGAATCGTCTGCGACGACGCTTCCGATAGGGGATTACGTTATTTCCGATACGCGTGAACCGGGTACCGCCTTAAAATCGATAGGTTATGTTGAACCCGTCGTTAACCCGTGTTGTGTTGTGTCGGTGCACTACTATAGCGATGGCACGCCCTATGCCGATGACTTATGGCTGTTTGTCAGCGGTACAATATCTGTGAAAGGAGATGGTTCGATTTTGGCTGTAGGAAAGAATTCGTATGACCGAGATATTCGAATTGAATTCACGCCATGCTTAACCGATATAAACAACTACACCTTGCCCTATGAGGGAAAGGTAGGGAAAGGGTCTTTCAAAGTATTTGAGAATGGCCAATTCCGCATTATTCGCAACGACAAACGCTATACGATTATGGGTGTTGAGGAGTAGGTTTTTACTCGCCTAAAACTAATGACTAAAAACTAACGACTAATATGAAAACTCATTATAATATGAAAAAATCTTTGTTTTTATTCGCCCTCCTGACGCTGAGCGTGGGACTTGGGGCACAAAATGTAGGTGACCAATTCGAGGACGCTGCCTCCGGCTTGAAGTTTGAAATTACCACCGTTGGCGAAACGAACACCGTGAAGGTGATTCCAAACAACTATGCCAACCCCACCTATACCATTCCTGCTACGGTAATATACCAATCCGTAACCTTTGCTGTAACCGAATTAGGAGAAGAGGCTTTTCATTTTTGTCATGATATAACATCTCTTTCCCTTCCTACCTCCATTGTTAAGATTGGTGAATGGGCGTTGGCTTGTTGTGATAACTTACGTACTTTAGATGTCGCTTGGACAAACAAATCGCAAATACCTACCGGTAATAATATGGGTGGGTCAGACGGGCGATACATGTTTTCCATAACTAATCCTACCTTACGAGTTCCATTGGGTATGGTTCTTATTTATCTACAAGTGCCGATATGGAACGGATTAAAAATTGTTTCTCAAGATCCTGAGATAGGTTATACTTTTAAGGTTGATAATATCAATTATAAAGTTACTTCTATTGGTGAAAACGCAGAGGTTAGTGTGGACGATAATTCTCAATACGACGGCACATCGCTGTTAATCCCTCAAACGGTTTATTATGATGATAAGCCCTATGCTGTCACGGCTATTGAGGCGAATGCGTTTAGTGGCTGCTCTACTTTGACTCAAGTAACTTTGCACTCCTTTACCCCTCTTTCGTTAGGAGAAAACGCTTTCTCCGGCACTTCCCTTTCGGTTATTCATGTACCCTATAAGAAGGGCGAGACCTATAAATCCGCTTTCGGTTGGAGTGCGTATGCGAGCATGATTAGCGATGAACTCTTCTATATCGATGCTCAAGGAGTACAACAGACGTGTCCCGAAGAACCAACGATTATAACTAATGCTAATTATCAGGTTATTTGGGACACGGGATGGTATGTGGTTCAAGGGAATGTAACATTATCAGAAGGCGCGCGTTGTGAAGGTGCCGTCAAACTCATTCTCTCCGATGAGGCAACACTCACGGTAACCACTACTGATGAAGAGAAGGCAGGCATTAGGGTCTCGGAAACCACTAGCTCTCTTACTATTTATGGACAAGTTAGCCAAACCGGCAAACTTACTGCCACCGGAGGAAAGTATTATGGTGCAGGTATTGGAGGTCGTCGTAGTTATACGGGTCGAAATATCACCATCAATGGGGGTGTTATCACGGCTAATGGAGGAATCAAAGGTGCCGGTATTGGTGGTGGAGATGAAAAGAATGGTGAAAACATTACCATTAATGCCGGTCAAGTAACTGCAATAGGTGGAATTAATGCCACTAGCATAGGGGGTGTCCTTTACTCGGCATATCCATCATCTAATATATTTGCATCTGAAAACTGTGTCGTGCGAGAGGGATCTAGCCTCCCCCCGACATACCTTATAGAACACACGTCTTCTACAGATCTCACTGGTAAACTGGGTCGAATGGCAACCATCAAATCGTCTTTCCCCATCACGTATGGAGACTATATCACCACGACTCCTAACCTTGCGAGTGGCGATCGGCTCGAAGCAGGGGAGATCGTTTGTTTTACAGCTGCCGATAGGACGGCGGAAGGACTGGCGTTTGTGGGGTTCTACTCTGATGAGGAATGTCTTCATTCTCTTACCTCGCGCGAAGCCTGTTTGTCCTACGCCACAAGGGCTCCTTTTGCCCCCGTGTCTGTTTATGCTAAATATATTGAAGTCGCCTCTATCACTTATGGGGAATATATCTCCGTTTCTCCCGAATATGCGAGTGGTGATATGGTAAGAAGCGGCACGCAACTGACCTTCACCGCGGCGGACCGTTCCGCAGAACATCTTAATCTGGAGGGTTTCTATTCCGACGAAGCGTGCCAAAATAGGATAACAACGGGTGTATCCGGCTTAACCTATACCACAACGGTAGCGAAAAAGCCCATTTCTGTTTATGTTAAATATATTGAGTTTGTCTCTGCCGATTATATCGATACAGATGGCGAACAAAAAAACTGTCCCCAAGCTCATTTGGTTACTTCTTCCTCACTCCCTATGGTTTGGGATAAAGAGTGGTACGTTGTCCTGGGTTCTGACATTAAACTTACAAAGGGTGCTGTTTGCCAAGGCAATGTTCACCTTATCCTTGCCGACGGAGCCAAACTCACCGCAACGGGTGGTGCACTACAAGCAGGTGTCCAAGTATCAGGCAAAGAGACCTCCTTTACTATCTATGGCCAAGTCAATCAAACCGGTGTACTTGAAGCAACCGGTGGAGGTATGTCTGCCGGTATCGGGGGTGAGCAATATAGTTCCGGCTCTCACATCACTATCAATGGAGGTATAGTAACGGCAAAAGGAGGAACAGGATGCGGTGCCGGTATTGGTGGCGGAGATCAAGGTTCGGGTTCCTATATCACTATCAATGGTGGTACAGTTACGGCAACAGGAACTGAATGGAGTGCCGGTATCGGTGGAGGAGATCAAGGTTCTGGTTCTCATATCACCATCAATGGCGGTAAAGTAACAGCATCAGGAAATTTATCAGCCGGTATCGGTGGCGGACGTGAAAGCTACGGTTCTGACATCACCATCAATGGCGGTGAAGTCATTGCCAAAGGAGGACTAAATGCTGCCTGTATCGGTAGTGGATATCAAGGGTCTAAAGCCTCTAATATCTTTGTGGCAGACAACTTGGTTGTCAAAGCGGATAACACCAATCCTCCTACAACGGAGATTGAACACACCATTACAACCGACATCGCAAGCAGTTTGGCTGGCAAACGCTACGCTACTATCGAAACGCTAACCAAAGGCGACTTAACTTTAGATGACTTTGAGGTTGACGACAATATTACTATCTATAATGGCGAAGCCAAAACCGCTACCGTAACTTTCAAAGACGGCATTACCGGCGCAGGCGAAATAACCGTTACCTATAAACAAAGTGAGACGGAGGTTACTCCTATCAATGCCGGTGAGTACGACATCTATGTGTCTGTAACGGAAGGCGAGAAGTATAACGCCTTGGAGGCAATCAAAGTCAGCACGCTGACTATTACCAAAGCCACCCTGACAGCGGATATGTTCACATACACTGCTCCGGAAGACTTATTCTCTGATGGCAACGCGAAAACGGCTATCGTTATGTTCGAGAGTCAAGATAAACTAACGGGTTGCGGTGAAATAACCGTTAAGTACCAAAAAGACGCTGTGGAAACTTCTCCTGTTGATGCCGGCGACTATACCGTTTCAATTGATGTTGCCGAAGGAACGAACTATAATGCTGCTACGGCACTGACCAAAGATGATTGGAAATTTACTATCATCGACCCACTCCCGGAAATCAAAGCCGCTGCTATTGCAGAAATCAATGCGGCTGCTACTACTGCCAAGGCAGAGATAGATGGATTAGGCGTTGATGAAAATGCTAAGAATGATGCGAAAGCTCAAATAGACAACATCGCACATACGGCTGAACAAACCATCAATGCAGCCACAAGTAAAGACGCTATTGACAAAGCGAAAACAGAAGCGATTGCCGACATCTATAATGTAGTACAAACCACCAAGAATTCAGTATTAGATGTCGCTAAGGAAAATGCTAAGTTTGATGTCAACGAAGCTGCCTCTGAAGCTATCAATCAAATCACTAACAACTATATGGTGGACTATGTACAACCGATTAAGGATACGGCTATTGCCCATATCAGTGCCATACGTGATACAGCACTTGTTGATATCAACGCCTCTTTGGATAAGACGGAAGTGGAAACGATTAAAGACTCCGCTTTGGCTGCCATCGAAGCCATCAAAACCAAAGTCTTTGAGGATCTATATGCGGAAACTATTCTCCATCCGGTTCGCACCAACGCCTTGGACCAACTGAACAAAGCCGCGAATAATGTTAAGCAACAAATAGCTGAAATCGTTATCGACGAAGCGGTTAAGACCGCTGCTGTCACGGCTGTAGATAGTGCCCTGCAATCGGCTACTACGGTGATCAATGCCGCTAAGACAGAGGACGAGATAACAGCCGCAAAGACGATGACGTTAGCCGCCTTTGATGCCCAACTGGAAGCTGTTAATAATGCCGTTATTCAGTTAAGGGACACGAAGAGCGCTTCCTTAGACACAATCCATAATACGGCAAATGCAGCCAAGACTGCTATCAGCGAGGCTGCAACACGAGAAGAGGTGTATTCTTTACGTGATGCAGCCATCGCTACCATCGTTGCCACCGATAATGCGGCTACGGCGGATATCAATGCCACTTTGGTTCTGGCTCAAGTGATTGCCATCAAGGACTCCTCGTTGGCGGTAATGGAAACCACCAAACTACAAGCATTAGCAGACATTAAAGCCGTGCTCGACTCTATTGCCGAAGAAGAAAAAGCGTTACCACAAGCCAAAGAGAAAGCCCTCGCCGCTGTACAAGACTCGGCATCGAAAGCTTTTGAAGTGGTCAAGTATCTGTATGTCACACCATATGTGGTTTATAAAGCTCAGGCAGATCTTGACTATGCTGAATCAGAGGCACTCAGTCGTATCAACTATTGCTCAATCGTTGCCGAGGTGGATGGGGAGGTTGAATTTGCGTTTGCGCGCTTTGCCGAGATTGTAGCGGAAGCTAAATCGATGGAGGGCGAAAGCGAAGCAAAGATTGTTCCGCTCTATAGCGACTCAACAATAGTTACTCCAACCGAAGAGGATGTAACTCTCACTTGGCCGATAGAGGAGGATGCCGCAACCTATACGGTTATTATCACCGAGGAAGGGGATACCATCTATGTGGCTAAGTTCGATGCCGATGGACGACGCACCGATATGGGTGATGAGGAACCGTCGATGGCTGCGGCTCGTATGGCTCGGGCAGCAACTGCTACCGCCGACCAAGGTTATCAATATACTGTTTTAGGTTTGACTACTGAGACCCATTATGGTTATAAGGTCATCTCTCAAACGGTGGATAACACGGTCATCTATCAGAATGGTGGCGGCTTTATGACTTCTACCGATCCTACCCCAACCGGAAATTCATCATTGCATCATTCCATCAATTCATCATTCAAAGTCATGGAGAATCACCGCTTCTTCATCATCCGTGATGGCAAACGTTATACGATGATGGGAGTAGAGGAGTAGAGGAGTAAGGGAGTAGAGTGACTAATGACAAATGAAGAATATGAAAAAGAAATCGAAATCGCAATCGAAGAAGATCTTTTCGTCATTTTACATGAATCATCGTGATTGGTTTATTACGATGACGGCTTCTTTTGTGGCAACCGTTTTGGGTATTATGGTCACATTAGGAGCGTCTATCTATCAACAACGTGCTGCCCATAAGAAACAATCGGAACTCTTTATGCACGATGTATTATTAGACTTGACTTTTCGTGAGAACACGATGCGAAAAGATTCTATTTTCTTTACTAAAGTGGATTCAGCACTAAGCGTATTAGACGTCGCTATCGATGCTCATTCGTCCTTGTTTATGGATACCATTGTCTTCCGATATATGGGAAAGATGTCCTATTATTCTCCATTAGGAGAGAACAATCTTATCGAGAACCTATTCACCACCAACGAGGCTGCTTTCCATTTGATAGACGACTATGAGCTAACACAAAAAATCCGATTCTGCTATGGCATCCATTCCGCTTATAACACCCAACGCAAAGAATTAGCGGATGTAACCATGCACTTACTACCGGAGATAACCTTAATGGCCTCGTTACAAGTGCCTAAAGAGCAGATTATGAGAAAGACCGATCAGATGGCGCAATATTATGAATGGATGCAACGAGTTTGGAACACCTACACCATTGTAGACAAGCTGCTTCCGCAAATGCACCAACGACGGCTATCCATAATGGAATCCATGGAGGTAACGGAAGAAGATATCGAATCATGGAAGAAATAAAAACCCATTCGGCGTTTTATTCAATAAACTATAATAAGTAACGATGTTCCTTATATATAAGCATTATTAGTTTCGCCATCGAGTTTCATGGCACAAAAGTAGTCACAAAAAAGCAGTCAAATTTGATGTGACCCCAAAAAGTTAGACGGATTAATACTAACTTATTTTATTTTGATAATGGGCTCGGTATTGTACCGGGCTCATTTTTAATCTGAGTTTGATACGGTCGTTATTATAATATTTAATGTATCGTTGTAGTTCCACTTTAAATTGGTCTATGCTCTCAAACTGATTTACATAGAGCAGTTCTTTCTTCATCAGTCCAAAAAAGTTCTCCATCATTGAGTTATCTAAACAGTTTCCTTTGCGAGACATACTCTGTATGATATGATGTTCTCTTAGTAATGCTTGATACATACCATGTTGATAATGCCATCCTTGGTCGGAATGCATAATTAAACCATTCAGGTTCTTATTATGGACAGCTTTCTTCATCATCCTTATTACGAGTTCTAAGTTTGGACTATTAGAGATGGTGTAACTAATAATTTCTCCGTTCCACATATCTAATACAGGTGATAGATAACACTTTTGTCCTTTAATATCTACCTGAGTGATATCAGTTGTCCACTTTTGATTCGGTGCCGCTGCACCAAAGTCACGAGACAGTATATTAGGGGCTATCTTACCTACTTCTCCTTTATAAGAATGATAATGTACACGTCTTCTTTTGGCATATAAGCCCATTTCTTGCATTAAGCGGGCAACTGCCTTCTTGTTAATAACTATACCATCAGCGTGCAACGCAAGGCATACACGACGATAGCCATAACGCTCTTTGTTCTGTGCAAAGATAGCACGGATCTTTTGTTTGGTATCTGCATACTTATCCTCGCGGTCTTTGACGTGATAATAGTACGTGGCACGGTTCATCCTACTTGCCCTAAGAAGATTTTCTAGGCTATGTTCCGGCCTTAAAGATTGGATGATTAGAGCTTGCTTCTTTGTCTTTGAGCTTCCTCTTCTATCCTTAAGGCCCTCAATTTTTTTAAGTAGGCGTTCTCTGCACGTAGATACTCGTTTTCCCGTTGGAGCTTCTCCAACTCGGTCTGAGGTTCTCGTTTCTTTGGACGTCCCATATCTTTGTTTTTAAGCGGTCTCCCGCGGTTCTTAGTCTCGCGCAAACCATCGTATCCCTTAGCACGAACTATCTTGCTCCAAACATCTAATCGTGATCGGGAAACATTATACTTGGCACAAATGATGTGCAAAGGTACATGTTTTTCGCGATATTCACAAATAATCTTGACTTTTTCCGCATAAGTAAAGTGTTTATGTGGTATTTTCTGCAAACCACGTAAACCCAATTTGTTATATCTAGTTAACCAAATAGAAACAAATGTTGCATCTATACCTAATTTGCGACCAACTGTTTTTGGTGACATACCAGACTTGCATAGTTTAACTGCTAACCGTCTTTCTTCAATTGAATGTTTCATAAAATAAACCCCGAAAGTTTTTTGTCTAACTTTCGGGGTTCACTTCAATTTGATTGCTTTTTTTGTTGAAATTTTTGTACTATATTTTACGGCACTTTTTCGGTTGGTTTTTGTCGGTCGGACACTGAGAAAACTCGAAAATAATCAAAGATTTAGCACTTTTTGGGGCAGATTCGCTACAAAACTCAAAAAAATAGCATGTTTTTTGTGCCAAATATTGTATATGTCGGCAAAATGTTTTAATTTTACTAGTACAAAGGCATATGTAATGTAAATACTTACATCAAAACTTTCGTTAGAACTTTCGCAAGAACTTTCGTAAAAACTTACTCAGTCCTCTGTACAACAATGATTAAACATTTTTGCCGAACATTGTCGTAAAGGGAGTAGTCAATGGGAGGCTTGTCAAACAAGAAACTCCCATTGATTAAAGTCTATGAAAACGAGACAAAGTAAGTCTTTCAAGCAGTTCATGCTTGATCTTGACCCCAGTGTCAGAACAGGAATCTTCCTACAAATCGCCAAACAATGTCATGTTACTCTTGCCTGTGTGCGTATGTGGGTAAGAGACGATTCCTCTCCGCAGGAGTGGCGTATGCAAGTCATTAACAACATCGCTAAGAAATTCGACTGCGTGGTTGAGTTTACTCCTATCAAGAGGAGACATTATTTGGAAGGATTGGATAATATTACCCCTACTAATGAGACAGAACTATGACACTGAAGGAAAAGATATTGCAAGCGAGCGATTATGGTAAGGATATTATCATAAGGCTCTATCCCGAAAGTGCAGAATGCTTCGGGACAAATAAGAAGTTCCGTATAAGGGAGGAAAAGACTGCATCGACCTCACTCAAATTAGTAGAAAGCAAAAACAGTATTACTTATTGGGCGGTCAATGACTGGGGTAGTGGTAATGTGAAAGGTCTTAATGCCATAGACCTGTATGCACAATACTACAACATCACTTTCCCGCACGCCTGTCAACTACTGGCGAATGAGTTGGGTATTGATACGTCGCTCCAAAAAGATGTGAACAAACCCACGATTGAGCAGCGCGTCAGACGCACTAATGAGACTCCGGGTGTGTTCACATACATCGAAAAAGAGTTCACGGAAGAGGAACTTTTTATCATGGGACCTTTCGTTACGAAGAAAGTGATGGAACAGTATGGTTGGATGTCGTTACGCTACTATAACATTATCAAAGAAGATAAAGTAACGGAGATACACTCCAATGAGAACTATCCCATCTTTGCCCGCGATTGTGGTGACTTCTACAAGATATACAAACCCTACGAGTTTGAGAAGCAGTATCGGTTTGTCTATATGTCCAAAGTGAAAGACAACACCATCCACTCCAAAGATTACATCAATGGTCTGACAGAGATTGAGAAAGTCTTAGACGAGAAGAAGGATGAGGACAAATTATCTGCTATCTTCATTTGTTCCGGAGAACGGGATGCTATGAATGTGGCAGGAATGGGGTATCATCCGGTATGGTTCAATTCAGAAACAACTAACATTAGCTATGAACAATATGCTTTGCTGAAGTCCAAATCCTATGTCATATACAATATCCCGGATATTGATGAGACGGGCATCCGTCAAGGAAATAAATTGGCTCTACAGTATATGGATTTGCAAACTATCGAGTTGCCTCAATGGTTAAAAGAACGTAGGGATAATCGTGGTCGTTCTAGGAAAGACCTACGCGATTTTTTGGAACTGCAACCACGTAACGAGTCCAAGAGAGACTTTGATAAGTTAGTAGCCGCATCTCAATCAGCACGTTTCTGGGAGATCTTACGCATAGGTAAAAGAGATGTGGTTAACATCCGTGTGACATCACTCCTTTACTATCTCAAACTGTCCGGATTCCGAAAATGGCAAGATCCGTTTTCCAAGTATTGGTTCTTTGTACAAATACAAGGATATAAGGTTATCAAGAAAGAACTTAACGATATACGCGATTTTGTGCGTTACGAAATTAAGCGTAGGCATCTGCCCACCGAAGTGCTGGAATCGTTCATCCTAAGTGGTAAAACAACGCGGAGTGTGTTTGATAATCTCGAAAGCATTGAACTAAACTTCAAAGACCCGGGTGACATCAAAATACTGCACCTCCTCAATGGAGATTATAGTGTGGACAAAAACTCCTTTCAAAAGGTTTCTGAGCTGAAGACCTATTATTGGGAAAACAAGATTATACCTCACGCGGTAACTCGTATTCCTTCTTGTTTTGAGTATGACAGCCAAACACAAACAGTTCTATTTAAGTCACACCCATCTAAAGTCTATAAGTATCTGACTAATGCATCTCGTGTTCATTGGCGAGAGGAATACGAAGAGAAAGCAACCGGCAACAATATAGATGATGGTGTTTATCGAGAGAAGTACAAGTTTTCACTTTATGGCGAACGGCTAACCGCTAAACAACAGCAAGAGCAAGTGCTACACATGATTAATAAGATGTATGTGTATGGTTATCTGCTCTACGGTAAGAAAGCGGATAGTCACACGTTTGCCGTATGGGCAATGGAGAATAAAGACACGGATGTGAATTATTGTTCGGGCGGTTCAGGAAAGACCTTGTTCTACCGCTGTTTGGAGAAGACGGGATTCTTGAAGATACTCACTCTTGATGGGCGTAACCCCATGCTCTTTAATAATAACCATTACATGGAGCGTGTGGATTATGATACGGATATCATTCACTTTGAAGACACCAGTGTGGACTTTAAGTTCCAAGCTATCTATGGTATCATTGATAGTGGTGTGACAGTCAATCGAAAGAACGAAGGATCATTCATTATTCCCTATCAAGCGGCTCCTAATCTGGTGATGTGTTCTAACTATGCTCCACCGGATAATAATCCTTCCACCAGACGGCGAATCATACCGGTCATCTTCTCAGACTATTACCACTATAAAGTGGATAGCACTTACAATGAGACGCGTCAAGTGAAGGATGACTTTAATATGGATCTGTTTGGACCCGGGTACACGGAAGAAGACTATAATGCAGATTGCAACTTTATGATTGATTGCATACAGTTATTCTTGACAATGAAAGCAGAGGATATAGTATGCCAACCTCCATTGGTCAACTTTGAGAAACGTATCCATCACCAATTATTAGGCGATGCACTATTGGACTTCTACGATGAGTATTTTATCTATCAAAGTAATTGTGATAGACTCATACTTAAGAATGAAGTCTATGCTACACTTAAGAAGTGGGTAGATACGAAAAGTGCAATCCCCTCTATCGTTCAATTCAAAAAGACATTGATAGAATATTGTAAGTACAAAGGTTTCATCTTCAATCCGGATGAACTACGCACAACTAAGGATCCACGGCTCTTACGATGCGTAACCACAGGAGACAAGAAAACCACAATGGAATATATCTGTGTACATATACCGGGCAATCCGATTGACACGGAAGTATAATAAGAAACATACCGATGGCAAGGGGACAAAATCTCCTTGCTATTTTTTTTATGGACTGATTCATACTATTTTTTTGTAAACTTGTAAACATTAAAAGGAGAATATCACTAAAAGTATTGAAAATAAAAGGTTTAAGTTGTTTACAAAAAGATTACAAAAGGATTACAAGATTACAACTCAATCCAAGTATTTTTCAAAAGGTTTGGTAGTGTGATTTATAAGGTATAATTTTGCCGAAAATTTAGAAATTCACATTAAATTCATTACACAATGGAAACAAAAACACTAGCTTTTGATGTTCGTGATATCGAACGATTCAAGGAGTTTTTTCCGGATTTTAGTTCTGGAACGATGTCTGCAAGAGAATTAGGCAGAAAATTAATCGAAGTGCTTGAAAATCAAACTGCAAGCTCTGCTACAACCTTGCTACAAGTCGATGCAGAGTCCTACAACCTCCTACAAGAGGACTACAAGCACCTACAAGACGAGTTGCAGGACCTACAAGGTCGCTACAACCAACTACAAGGTCAACTTGCAGAAAAAGTTGTAGAACCCACTGCAACCCCCGAAAACAAAGACTTGCAGGACTTGCAGCAACAGCTACAAGATGCTATCAACGTTAAAAATGACCTACAAGAAAAGTTGCAGACCTTGCAGGCTGATAATCAACGACTTCAAGAACTACAAGAAAAGGCTACAAGCGACTTGCAGGTCAACTTGCAGGAACTACAAGACAAAAATGCAACTCTTGAAGCACGCTGCAAGGACTTGAAGGCACAGTTG
This sequence comes from Paludibacteraceae bacterium, assembly GCA_024400135.1. GTDB lineage: Bacteria > Bacteroidota > Bacteroidia > Bacteroidales > Paludibacteraceae > Colicola. Next base: position 11,813 of record JAKSNE010000003.1, on the reverse strand, counting down.
AAGGAAGCTACAAGTCGTCAAGATGCATACACCTTCACTCCTTATTTCAAGGAACTTGTAGAAGTAGTTGCAGCAAAGATAAATGAAGTGTCTGCAACCGCCTACACCCCGACCGATGTCATCATGCAGACGGTGTTTGCAACCTACTTCAATAGCCATACCTCTATTCGATACACTTATCCCATCAGTAAGACGGAGTTGTTGGCATTGGCACAGCAGTTCTATCCTGAACTTCAAAGTGATAAAGAACTTTTTGAGTTAATGATCTACAAAGTTAAAGAGGAACAAGCATGACTGTCAAAGAACAACTGCTGATAGCGGCTATCAAACCCTTGCTGCCACAGATACGGCAACAACTCACTCCGGCATTGGAAACATTCGTGGAAAGCCGGCTGAAGGAGATAGAGGAACGCAAGACGATTGCCGATACCAAACCTGTTATGCTTATCTGTCAAGATACCCATGACAACATCTATCTGTGCGATGCGCTGCTCAAAGGTACCGAGATAGTTGGTATCACACGCAAGATATCGCTGGATATGTTATCCAATCAGATTATTACCAACTTAACAGACCTTTGATATGAAAGAAGATGTTACAACTGAAATCATAGACGAAGCTATGCCTACAGGTTCATTTGAGGATTTCATGGAAATGGCAGAAGAGCCAATCGATATGCCAATGGACGAAATGCCTTTAGGTAGTGAGACGGAAGAAGAACTCATCCACGAGATCAACCAACCCAAAGATCCGATGGGTATCACGGCGGAACCGGAAGACGACAATCTGCAAGCCAAAGACCTGCTTGACGATGAAGCGTTCAAGTTCTCCGGGGAAATGCTTTCGTTCGGCATTGATGTAGGTGCAGCCTATCTGTTGGCATGGATAGCCCATCAGCCATTAGAGACCTACCGCCTGCCACCCAAGGACTTGAAAAAGTTAGAGAAAGTCATTGCCAAATGCACACGCGATACCAAACTGATGTTATCGCCATGGCAAGGATTGTTTGTGGTGCTGCTGGCTATCTATGGTATGAAGATACCGCAAGTCATTCAGGCACGCAAAGAATGGGAAGAACAACAACGGCAACCAATAGCGTATGATAGAGAAGATAAAGAAATTTCTGTTCGGGGCAAGTCCGGTAGAGATGCCAACCCTGCGACCGACACTGACCACCCAGCAGATAATGCAGCAGGAGGCGATTCGCGAGCAGATGATGCAGCAGACACCGACCCAAGCAACACGGACGAGTAAACTGATTGTGGTGTTGGGGGCTAATGGTACCGGCAAGACCACCTTTATTAAACAGGTATGCGCGGCTACGCGTCAGCGCATACTCATCATCACGCCCGATGATACGGAATACAATGAAGTGGATGCCTATGGCAATCCGCTTTATCCGATGAATGAACTAAGGACAAAAGAGGACTTTATGTTTGATGGGGTATGTCGGCATATCTTTGACCCGCAATGGACCATGAGGGTGCTGCACAACTTCAAATGCGGTATCATCGTCTTTGATGACTGCCGTGCATATTTCCCTGCAAGGACGGAACAGGTCATCCATGAACTGATGATTCGTAGGCGACAGCGCGAGGTGGATATGATAGCCGTGGGACATGGATTTACAGAGGTGCCACCTAAGTTCTTCACTTTCGCAACCGACTATGTGCTGTTCAGGACGGAAGACAGTATAGACACACGAAAGCCGTATATCCGTTCCTTTGAGAAGGTAAAACGGATGCAAGCAAGCGTAAACCGCAAAGCCAAGCATAACCCACATTATCACCAACGCATGAAACAATAACCAAAATCTCCGACTTATGAAATCAATGTTAAAATCCGAATTAGCCCAAGCGGCAGGAGTGAGCAATCGAACTTTCTGTCGGTGGTTCAGACATATGATACCGAATATAGAGAAAGACTTGAATGTTGCCATCAATACACGTGATAGGCTTATTCCTCCCAATGTCGTGAAATGGGTGTGCGAAAAGTATTGTATTGAGGTGTAAAAAGATGAGATAATACTGATTTTTGCACAAATTTTCTACTGCATGAATAGTTGCGGTTTTAGTGAATATAAAAATGTAATGCAAAAGGAGAAATCTTGTGCCCAATATACATTTTGCTACGGATATTATACTTATAATTCCGTGCTTAAATGTACAAAATAATTCCAAAAATGATAAATAATTTGCATATATAAATTATTTTTTGTACCTTTGCACCCGATTTGAATTTTAGTATAAGTCAATTTAATATATAATCGTTTGCAATTACTTAAAATACAATTGATTTGCACAACTATATGACAGCGAAAAGACTCCGATATATTTATATAATTTAGGACAGAAATGGTTATAACGGATATAAGAAATAAAATTCTTCGCGGACGATGCGGAACATTGTACTTCTTGGATAGTTTTCCCCAGTTTGATGCAGAATATGTGCGTAAGGTACTGAGTTCCTTGGTTGAAGATGGTACATTGGTCCGCCTAACAAATGGCGTGTTTCTCAAGCCAACTAAAACACGCTTCGGCATATTGTATCCGGAAGTGGGAACTATCGTCAAGGCGATAGCGGAACGTGACCATGCAATGATCATTGCAGAAGGAAATGTTGCCCTTCATCAATTGGGACTATCCACTCAGGTTCCTACCAAGTATGTTTACCTAACAAATGGTTCGGCTCGTAAATTGCGTTTGGGAAATCAAGAGGTGCAACTGAAGCATGGTATGCCGAAGAACTTTGCATTTTATGACCCCTTTATGGCAACCTTGCACCAAGCCTTAAAAACTTACGGCAATAAGCCATTAAACGAAGAGGAGAAGGAACGCATTAGAAAGGTGTTCCATACATACGCTAATCCCCAATACATAGCACATGATATTGCTATTCTTCCTGTTTGGATGCAAAAATTATTGAAAGAATAAATAATATACATATGAGTCTTTGGATTAATCATTCGCTTGCGGAACGTAAGGTGATGTTGCAACAAGCAACAGAACAGAAACATCTACCACAACAGATTGCGGTAGAAAAAGATTGGTGGGTGACCGCAGTATTGCATGCTCTGTTTACATCAAAGTATGCCCCATATCTTTTGTTTAAGGGAGGCACTTCGTTAAGTAAAGGATGGAACTTGATTGAACGTTTTTCAGAAGACATAGACTTGCTCATCAATAGAGAATATTTCTTGGAAGAGCAGAAGTTGGGATGTGCAAAATGTAGCAACAACAATCAAATTAAGTTCTTGCGAAAAGCGGCACGTGATTTTATCACAACCGATTTTGCCGATGAGCTGAAAAAGCAACTGAATGCAATGGGTGTTGAAGGTTGGACTTTGATTCCTGTTACGGAGAAACCTGATGGAACACCGATAGACCATGATAGTGATCCAACTGTTTTAGAATTACAATATTCGTCTATATTGGAAGAAAGCAATCCTTATCTACCTCCCGTAGTCAAGATTGAAGTGAGTTGCTTGGGTATGAAAGAACCATTTGAAGTAAAGCAGATTACCTCAATTATTGAGGAATGCTTTGCAAATGAAGATACCGAGACATCTACTGATGTGACTACCATCTTGCCATCGCGAACATTCTTGGAAAAGGCGTTCTTGTTGAATGAAGAGTTCCAACGTTCTAATCCTCGTTCGTTCCGTATGAGCCGCCATTTGTATGATTTGGAGAGAATGATGGATACCCAATTTGCGATAGATGCCTTAAATGATAATATATTGTATGATGCAGTTATTGCTCATCGAGCTAAATTTTATCATGTCAGCAAGGTAAATTACGCATCTAATCACAAAGATTGTGTAAACTTTATTCCTGAAGGAGATATTGAAACCGCATATAGAGATGACTACAAGGCAATGCTTGGTAGCTTTATTTACAGCCAGTCTGCTTTGAGTTATGACCAACTCATTGAACGCCTAAAAATTCTTAGGGAACGATTTAGAGGAAAGTAAAATTTACCTCAGTCATGATTATACCAATAACTTGACATAGAAGACTTTATTCCGCCATATTCGGACATAGACCGCCATAGTCCGCCATAAATGGACAATTTGATTTGCGATTGTTGTACCTTTGCAGTCGATTTTGAGATAAAACTCAGAATTGACTGCTTTTTTTATGCTCACATGAGGACAAAACTGGCGGCTCAACAAATGAATAACCATACAAAAACGAGAACACTATGTTAGACTTTTTTCAAAAAGGCGGGAGTGGCAAATGGCTACTGATTATTGGAATTATTGCGATTGTGATATATTTTATTTACAGACACAAGCACAATAACATTTAATAAAACAAAAAGAATTACAGCGTGTACGAAATCAAAAAGCAACATGAGTAGGGTGAGAGGCACAGGAATGACCTACATTGATCTGAAAATGGATATACAACGAGAGTAGTCAGGGCAACGCTTTTGCCCGTTTGTGCTGGCGGTGCTGGTCATCGCTAAGCACTGATAAACGAGTAGAAGCGGTAAATTGTAACTAAACAAATCAACTAAATACGAAAAGACTATGCTAAACAAAGTTTCAACCGTGAGCATCTTGCTCATCATTGCTATTGCACTGATCGTTTTCTTCGGTGTTAAGAATGGCAAGAAATGCAGTGAACCTGCAACCAAATCAGGTAAATCAACCACCACGACCACCGAAGGAGCAGACGCACCTGCATCTGCGTTTCGTGGGAAGCGTAATTAACCAGAGTATTAACGAATTAAATTCTATAGACTATGCGTAAAGAAATCTTATCCGACCGTTTTACGGGCAAAGAAAAAGTATCGTTGAAGAATCGTGCACGCCGTTTGAGCAAAGCCACCGGTGATGCGTTCAATATGGCTTGTCTCATTGATGAGAGTAAAGCCGGCCATCCTGTGCAGATTGGCTTGCAGAACTTAGATACCGTGTCGCACACGGTGGCTGTGTTCGCAGGTGATTTGCAGAGTGTGGACGAAATCAAGAACATTGCCGGCGAGAGCGTAGATGCTATCGTGGCACACGGCACGGTTCTTAAGAACACCTCTAACGAGCCGTTGTTAGTGTGCGACTGCCCCAAGTTGGAGTATATCCGTCGTTATCTGCAACGCAATCCTACTCGTATCGATGCGTTCCAACTGACCACCGACAACGAGTTGCAGTTTGCCAACACCCTCAAACTGGTGGAGTACTCTCCGTTTGGTGGCCCCGTGAGCGACAGTATCACTCCCAAGACTTACCTCACTCCGGAGCAGTTCAACCGCACGATGGTGGAGATATCCAACATCAAGCACTTCTCGTTGGATCACGCACACGTGTTCATTGTAACGATTGGTGCAGGTCGTACGCTGGATATGACCTTGATGCTCGGTTCTTCGTTTGACAACGCAGCTGCGCTGCAAGATATGGCAGAAGCCCTCATTGGCTAATCAGTAACCCTCAATTGAAGTGATTATGTCATATCCAACCGGCAAAAACTTGTTAGACAGCGCAATCAAGTTTGCGCTATCTACCATTCCTGAAGAAGAGTTGCAGAAACTCTTTGCATCGCTTGGCTATGATACCGATGAAGTGACGTTGGAAATGTGCGTAGAGGCATGGGACAAGTTTGGTGAGGAATTTACTAAACCGTTCTTCTCTCTGGCACAAGACCAATTGGATGATGCGGACAAAATGAAAGCAGTGCGCAAGTCCCTGCGAAATAGTGAGATTTTTGTCTCTCGTGCCGATGGCAAGAAAGGGGAAAATACCACCACTAACGGCAAGTTTGACCAACAGAAATGGGACAATGCGCAATCGGTATTAGGTTATCTCTTTGGTATGTGCGAGAGCGGTTACAAGACCTACGCGCAAGCTCAGAGTGATGCCAATGCCGCTGCTATCAAAGCGGAATCAGAAGCGCAAGCGAAGGCAGCTGAAGTACAGGCACAACAGAACATCACCAAATGGCTTATCATCGGAGGCGGTGTAATCTTGGTGGTGATTGTGATACTGGCAATCGTTATCTCCAAGCGTAAACAATAGTACTCGTTTTCTTTTTGGATGCGGCTCGCTCGTAGTAATGCGGGCGGGCTGTATCTGTATAGAGCAATAAGAAACAATGCAAATAGAACACACTACCAATACAGGATTTATGTACGGCACGCCAGCGGCGGTGTCGCACCAATCGGGTATCTTATACATAAATGATGAACTGTACGACCAACTGACACCTTTTCAAAAGGAGTTTGTCAAGCAGCATGAGATAGGACACTATCGCAAGCAGACCCACGATGAGTTTGAGGCGGATAGGTATGCGTTCAATAAACTCGCAGGCAAATACAAAGGTTCGCTTAAACAGAGCATTGGCACTTTGGAAGCGATACTGGATGGTGATGACACCGAACACGGCAAGCGCATACAAGCCATGTATGAGTTGGCACTCAAATGGGATGCCGAGCATGGTAATGTGGCTGCTGCTCACGAGTTGAAACGCATCGTGACCAAGTTGGACAAAGCACGTTTCTCCCGTGCTGATGGTAAAAACACTAAAGATGTACAGATAGTAGAAAGCGCAGGGAACAACATGAACGAGTTGGCTACTATTATCTATCAAGGAAACATAGCACAGAAGCAAACCGAGAACACCGGCGACAACACCAAAACGCTGATGTATGTGATGATTGCTTTGGCAGCTTTAATGGTATTAAAGAAGTAAAGTATGGAACAGAATATAGATATGAGTCCATATTCCTTCGGGACTTTATGGCAAGAGATAACGCAGGGCGTTGGTTACATGTCCTCGGCGATAATGGGTGGTATGGCGGATATCTTCGGTACACGCGCCTATTACAATGCCGAGCAAAAACGGTACGAAGAGCAGCGTAAGATAGCCAACTTCTCCACCTTAGCCAATAGTGGCAAGAACGGTGGTGTCATCTTGGCTATCGGGATATTGGCATTGATTGCCATCGTTGCGTATATCATCTATAGTAAGAACAAAAACGACTAATCTCTATGGATCAATCTAAATCACAAAATTACGATACCGCTCTGGCGCAAGCAACACCGGAGGAGAAGACGTATATATCGAACCCGACTCGTAAGAACTACTCTTGGCTGATTGTATTAGTCACGGTAGCTATCATCGCAGGTGCGGCTTGGTATTTTTACAAGCACTAACTATCTATCTAAACGGAACAGTTATGACAAACAATAGTATATATAATGGCACAAGTAAGGATTTGCGGTACATCAATGTAGATGCCGCGCCGGGCGACCCTTCCACTTTTTGGGTGAGTGAGTCCGGCAAGTATTACCGCACTTATGCAGAAGCCAAAGAGGATGCTGGGCTGACCAATGTCAATCCGGAAGACTATGCCATCAAGAAATCGTTTTTCACGCAACACAAGAAAGCTATTATCATTTGTGGCATTGTGTTGGTTTGTGGTTTGGTGGTAGTCTATCTGTTTGATAAGAACAAACTCATTTACGGAGGGAAGCCATGGTAAGAAAAGCGTTTGAACTATACGACAACGATTACTCCCGTGCCGATGGCATGAATATGTCGTATGATGATGTGAAGAACTACCTCGCCTCGATGGGTGAGGGGGAGAGTGGCAGTATCAGCATCAGCAGTACAGCCCAACTCAAACAGGTCATCAAGGAAGCCATCCGTGAATCGGGTGAGGACAAAATAGCGTTCTCGCTCTTTAATCATGATGTGATGCAAAGCGATGTCGCCACTATCAATATGGTGCTGAATATCATCGCCATCTTATTGGCTATTGTAGCACTCGTTAAAAAATAAGGATTATGAACAACAAAACAATTATCTTGATAGGTGTTTGCGTCGTTGTGGTATGTGCAACGGTACTCATCAGCATAAAGCTTGTTGGTAAGAACAAGTCGAATCAATCGGGTTGGAGTATCACTCCGTATAGTACGGATGCCATGAACTCCCTTGTCGGTTCTTTCCAAGCGGCAGCGGGTGAAGGCGGTGCCGGTGATTCAATATGGTGATATGGCAAAGTTATGCATCGTAACCTCGCTGGCTGATTCGTGCTGTTATCGCCATTACTCCGTATGGGCCAATGGTAAGGTATATCACTTTAACGAAAGTGGCGCCCATTGCCAATCGGAAGCCGAGTTTATGGCACGGCGCCAGTTGCTCCGAGAGACGGAGGCCACTCAGAGTGATGCCGAAGTGGAACAATACTACCAAGCGCACATCAACAACCAATACAACGCCTTCTTTTACAACTGCGAGCACTTCGCCTATGAATGTGCTACGGGCAGGAAGCAAAGTCCGACTGTAAGAGGGTATGTGTTAGCCGCTATCGTGGGAGTGATACTCGCTGCGACAATCTATTATACAAAACAATATAACTACTAAAAGCAATCTTATGCAAGACAGCTTGAACAAACTGATACAGGACGGGATTAATGTGAACATCAATATCCCTACCAAGACATGGATATCCCTCGGACTGGCGGTGCTCATTCCGGGTGTCATCTTTTGTATTACCACGCAAACTTTCAAAAAACTATAAGTTATGAATGAAGAAGCACTCTTCGCTCTAATGGGCGACAAAACAAAATTCACTAAGAATATCGCTATCGCTGCCATCGTGTTGGTGGTCGTGGCGATTATCGTTATTCTGATTGTCAAGTATAAAGGCAAATTGTCGGACACGATTAAGAACCGTACCTTGGCAGAATCACTAGATGAGGAAATCGATCAAGACAATATCACCCTTACGCAGATGCAACTCAACACCTACGCTTCATCGCTGTATGCTGCTATGAAGGGAGCTGGTACGAATGAGAACAAAATCTACAACGTGTTCCGAGGACTTGGAACACGATCGGATGTGTTGCAACTCATCAAGACCTTTGGTGTGAAAGACGGCATGACACTCACCGAGTGGATGAACGATGATTTATCTAGCAAAGAGATTGACAAGATAAACAGCATTTTAGCAAACAATAATATCAACTATCAATTTTAGAAACTATGAAGAAAGGTTTAATCGCTTTATCGGTAATCTGCATGATTGCTATTGTACTGCTCATCATCTATCTGGTGGTAAAAAAGAAAAACACAGTAGGTGATGATGGGACAAGTGGCAGCGGAAGCGGCAGTTCAGAGTTCCCATTGAAGTACAACTTATTCAGCCGTTCAAGTAAGGTAACGGAGTTGCAGGCAAAACTGAATGCCAAGTTAGAAACCGCCATTGAGCCCAACTTCCCCAAGGACAACAGCGGTGTCTATATCAAGTCCTTGAAGGAGGACGGTTACTTTGGTGATAAGACTTTGGCTGCCGTGAAGTACTTCTGTGACGGAAAGGAAGAAGTTACCGAAGAAATGTTTAACGCTCTTTAATGCCATAGGTTATGCTGAATAGTACATACAATGCTATGCGGTCTGACTGCAATGCTGATATTGTCATATTGGACGGGGATGATGTGTATAACTGCTATCTGTTGCCCGGTATCAATAATGAGGACAATATCGCAGTGGACTCGTTGGCGTATTGGCGCATAGAGAAGATAGCAAAGACAGAGGCAAATGGTGTAGTCACCTACAAACGCCTGTACCCTAATGGTTCTGCGGCGTTTGCGTATGCGGTAACACAATATAAGACTTATACTTATTCGTACAAACGGTAATCTATGGCAGTACAAGATATGCAATATAACCCTTTCACGGGGAAGTTGGATATTGCCGGTACATCGGATTCGATGACCGAGGAGGAGATTCATTCGTTATGTCCAATTGAAACGGATGATATTGAACTCCCCGACGGTACACAAGTAACCCTTGTAAGGCATATCCCCATGACTGCGGACGAGATAGAGCAACTGACACCATTTAATACGCCCGATATACCTCCGACAGATAGAGAGACCAAGGTGGAGAATGTTCTGTTGACAGCCGGTCTCTATTATGAGGATACAAAAGAGATTAAATGGTATGTGGGGAATGGGGCTATTCGCTTGACTCAACGAAAAGGATATGGTAACACTGCCGTGAACGAAGATTATATAGATGCTCCGCGAGCATACAAGGGACATATCTTGTTCTTTGAAACATTGGCGCAAGGTGTTTATATACAAACCGTCAAGATTAAGTATAGCGGACAGTACAAAGGTAACGGCATGGTAGCCGGTATAGATACTGACACAAGCCGTAATGTAGTCCAGAACACCGACCTTGTTGATGCTGAATGGGCTACTGTCAGCAGTGGTGAGCATGTTATCCAAGCCAATAACGAGCAGGGGCTGACACTGTTATACATACAAAACAGCAGTACCGAAGAAACGGTGCAGTTACGCATTACCAACATTGAAATAACCTATCAAAAAACAATCTGATATGGACGAGCTTCATCAAATAGACAATAGTAATCTAGGCATACTATGGCAACGCATTCGTACTTTCGTGATGACGTTGCTCACTTGCAAAGCAGACCGTTCTACAACTCTCTCCGGATATGGTATAACGGATGCCTACACCAAGAGTGATGTGGACAATATAGTTGAGCAAATCGAACTCACTCCCGGTCCGCAAGGCGAACAGGGAGAGAAAGGCGACAAAGGAGATAAAGGGAATACGGGTGCTACCGGTATAGGTGTTGGTCTCAAAGGCGAGATAGATGTAACCTTTGAAATCGGGCAAGAATTAGGAACTAATGTGCATTATGTTCAGAACATTACTCATATAGATGATGTGCTAGCAACAGGACTCTATATCCTTCATTCGGGTGAAACGGCGGACTCCATCATGAGTGTGGAGAGATTGAGCGAAAATATGGTGGTTCAATGTATATTGGTAGGTGGATTCAGGGGAATGAGCACCCACAAGTTTATCCACCGTGCTTACCAAAATGGCGAATGGTCGAACTGGACTAAATACAACATCTTAGAAGACAAACAAGATTCGTTGAGTAATGGTGAAGAATTTACAATCATGATTGGAAATGTTTTTCTTCTAATGAACCAAGCAAAATTGACAAAACTTAAAAACTTTTTAGAAGAATGATAGACCAACTAATTGCCTTAGGCGGATGGATAGTGAGTGTCATCACCACTATCGTGACTTTCATGGTGGCGAGACACAAGCGCCATGACAATGACATCGTAATCATGCAAGAGCGCATCGTAGATCTGTTGGCGAAGAACGACCGATTCATTGACGAGATTGTGGAGTTACGCAAAGAGAACGCTACTCTCAAAGCTAACCTTGCACAGATGCAGGAAGAGTTGAACATGCTGCGCCGTCGCGTTCAGCAACACAAAAATGTGAAGAAATGAAAAAAATAATTTTGATAATCGTTTGTTGGTTGGCAGTAGTTTGCGTGGGGTGTTCTCCTCAAAAGCGACTGGCATTGCTGCTGACGACGCACCCTGAGTTGAGGCGCGATAGCAGTTGGGTGGTTCGTAAGGATATCGTGCTGCCTGCCGATTCAGCAAGTATTGATTTCACCTTCGCTTTCGGCAACAAGGTCGCAATAGTTGATACCGCTCCGCTAAATCAACGGGCGACTTGTGCCTCCGCTCTCCCCACCACAACAAGTTGTGTCGGGGGCCCCAATAAAACGATAGTGACAGTAACAACCAAGTCGGGAGCTACTGCCACTATCTCGGCTACGGACAAAGCAGATAATTATCGGTTACAGGTCAAGACTCCAACGGACACCATCTTGCTGCGTGACACGATAACGGTGCCCGCCTACACCACACGCGTGGAGTATAAGGACAAAATCGTACACCAAATGAACAATGCCCAATCGTTTTTCTTTTGGTTAGGTATCATAGCGGTGGCTTTGGTGGTCATTGT
>JAKSNE010000299.1 GCA_024400135.1 Paludibacteraceae bacterium | reverse complement strand
CCGATAACGTTCCCTCCAACGAGTTCTTGAACCTCGAAGGCGATAAGATCTCCACCTCTCGTAACTGGGCGGTTTGGCTCAACGAGTACCTGGACGATTTCCCCGGCAAGCAGGATGTGCTCAGGTATGTGCTGACCGCTAATGCGCCGGAGACTAAGGACAACGATTTTACGTGGGCGGACTTCCAAGCGCGTAACAACAACGAACTGGTGGCTATCTATGGTAACTTCGTCAATCGTGCTTTGGTGCTGACGCAGAAATATTTCGAGGGCAAAGTGCCCGCTTGCCATGGGCTTAATGACTATGACAAAGCCACCTTGGCGGAGTTTGCCAATGTGAAGGCGCAGTTAGAGGAACTCTTAGAGAACTTCCGCTTCCGCGATGCACAGAAAGAGGCTATGAACCTCGCCCGCATCGGAAATAAATACCTCGCCGATACCGAACCTTGGAAGATGGCGAAGACCGATATGGAGCGTACTGCCACGATCTTACACTTAGCCTTGCAGATTGCCGCTAACCTCAGCATCGCCTTTGAGCCGTTCCTGCCGTTCTCGTCCGCTAAACTGCGCGAGATGTTAGCTATGTCCGAAGTCAACTGGAACCGTTTGGGTGCCATCGACTTGTTAGAGGAAGGGCACGTCTTAGGTCAAGCCTCTCTGCTCTTTGAGAAGATTGAGGACGAGACTATTCAGAAACAACTGGATCGTCTGGCACGCATCAAAGCCGAAAACGAAGCCAAAGCCAAAGAGGAGGAAACTAAGAACTGGAAACCCGCTGCCATCAAATCGGATACGAACATCGATGAGTTCGACAAAACGGACATCCGCGTAGCAACGGTCTTAGAGTGCGCACCCGTGAAGAAGTCCGAGCGTCTGCTGCAATTTAAGTTAGACGATGGTATGGGCGGCAGAACAATCCTTAGCGGTATAGCGCAGTCCTATCCCGATCCGTCGGTGCTGGTAGGTAAGCAAGTGCTCTTTATTGCTAACTTCCCTCCACGTAAGATGATGGGTATTGAGAGTCAAGGAATGATCTTGTCCGCAGTGGATGCGGATGGCAAATTAGTCGTCACAACCGTCTCTGCACCCGTCAAAAATGGGGTACAAGTAGGCTAAAATTGGAAAAAGTGCTGTTTTTTGCACAAAAAATGCAGAAAAATTTGCGTATATGAAAAAAAAGCAGTACTTTTGCACTCGCTTTCCAAAAAGTAGATTATTCGGGGTCCCCGAAAAGTGCTACTTTTTTCCTCCCCTCGGCGGGGTAGCTCAGCTGGTTAGAGCGCATGATTCATAATCATGAGGTCCCCGGTTCAATCCCGGGCCCCGCTACTTATTAAAAGTCAGGCAGTTAGACAAA
>JAKSNE010000298.1 GCA_024400135.1 Paludibacteraceae bacterium | reverse complement strand
CAGTATTGTGCTTCGGCTCCTTGTGCGGTCAAAGTGTTTTGTGCCAGCGGTTGCAGGTCCGCAATAGCGTTTTCGTAGGACTGCTGACGCATATACGCTGTTCCGCGTAAGTACAACGCTTTGTCGGTCAACGCAGGCGACGCACCCTCGCTAAGGAGTTGGGAAGCGGTTTGAATGATCAGGTCATCGTTATGCAGTTCTTCGGCACAAGTGAGGATACCTAATCGTGCTTCCTCGCGTTCGGCGGAAGACGAAGCCAGTGCTAAATACTGATTGAACAACGGCAGAGCCTGTTCGTAGTCCTTCGCTTCGAGACAGATCTGCGAGGCCTTAGCCGCCGAAGGCAACTGGTAACGGCTACCCGTGCGAGCAGCGAGAGAGATATAATGCGGAAGCGCCTCCTTGGGATGGTTGGTCATAAACTGCATCTCAGCCGCAGCGAAGGAAAGCGAGTCCTCTTGGGTGTTAATATGCATCTGTTTGTCCGCCAGCGTCTTAGTGTAATTGAGGTACTCGTCGATACGGTTGGTCTCTACGTAGATATTCTCCATTCCATTGAGGGCGGCGTATGCTTCCTCACCGGCAGGATAGCGGGCGATGGTTTTTTGATATGCCTCAATGGCCTTGTCGTAGTTTCCTTGGTTACGATAGAGCATGGCTATCTCCAAATGTGCCGGACGAGCCTGCGAGGAAGTGGGATAACTTGCCACAAGGTTCTGGTAGGTCACCAAAGCCTGTGTTATATCGTCTTGCTGGACGTACGAACGCGCAATCTGATAGAGCGCCTCGGCACTATAATCCGACTTAGGATAACGAGAGACGAGGGTATTGAGGGTATTGATTTTCTTATCGTATTGGTGAAGCAGTCCCTCGGCATAGCCTTGCTGGAAGAGGGCGTAAGGCACGACGGTGGCTTGATTAGTGGCTACCGCTTGTTGGTAGTACGATATGGCCTTCTCAAAAGCACGCACATGGAAGGCGCAGTCGCCTAAGCGGTTGAGCGCGTCCGCGTAGGCGGGTTGATTAGAAGGTGCGGCTTGGAGGTAAGCCTCAAAACGTTTCTGCGCTTGACCAAAATCTTGCTGGTTAAAAGCAATATAGGCATCGAGGTAGAGTGCCGCTGCGTAGTTAGGCGATTGCGTAGCCGTCGAACGGTTGATAAAAGTAGCGATATCCTGTTGCGCCGCAGCAAAGTCTCGTTGCTGATAATTCGCTTCCGCACGGAAATAGTACGCCTCGTTTTTATATTCGTCCCCGAGGGGGTTATTCAGTAGTTCGTCCGTCCATTGGAGAACATACTTCATCTTCCCTTGCGCGTAAGCGTCGGTGGCGAGTTGGTAACGCAGGTACTGCTTGGTGAGG
>JAKSNE010000297.1 GCA_024400135.1 Paludibacteraceae bacterium | reverse complement strand
CTCTAAACTTTAAGACATCTTCGGGACGCAATTCGACCACGATGCCGGAGTTGGCGTAAGGTGAGTTGCGGTGGCTGGCGCTCATACCATTGACCACACACCCATCGTCCGTACTACCGGCAGGTACTATATGTCCGCCCGGACACATGCAGAACGAATACACGCCGCGACCCTCTACTTGGGTGACAAGCGAGTAACTGGCGTTACCCAAATCTTCGATTAGTTTAGAGTTTAGAGTGTAGAGTGTAGAGTTGCCGTCTAGTTTAGTTAGTTTAGAGTTGATAGGTAGATGGTACATGAGTTGGTTGATGAGGGCTTGGGGGTGTTCGACGCGCACACCCATTGCGAATCCTTTATCTTCCATCGTAACGCCCAGACTTTGGAGCATTCGGTAGGTGTCGTGTGCCGAGTGACCAATCGCTAAGATAATCGGTTCGCCCGAGGCGAGGAGTTGCTTAAAGAGCGGTTCATCGACCTGCGTCTCAAAATGTACTTCACCTCCATGGTCGAGGATACACTCGCGCATTCGGCGAATGATAGACGGCAGTTTGTCGCTGCCTATATGGGCGTGCGTCTCGTAGAGAACCGTATCGGGTGCGCCAAAGTAATGGAAGATCTCCATCACGCGTTGCATGTTGCCTTTTTTCTTACTGCGCGAAAACAGTTTCCCATCGGAGAACGTGCCCGCTCCGCCTTCCCCAAAACAGTAGTTCGATTCGGGATTCAGTCCCTCGTTGCGGTTGAGCAAAGCGATGTCTTTCTTACGTTCGGAGACCTCTTTGCCCCGTTCGTAGATAATCGGTTTGATGCCGTGTTCGAGTAGCGTCAAGGCAGCGAATAGCCCTGCCGGACCGGCTCCGATGATGTGTACTTGCTTGGCGGCTTGGTGAACGTCCTGATAGACGGGAGGTGTGTAGAGTGGGATAGGAGAATCAATAGGAAGGTAGTGCCCCTCGTCGTCACATAGGACAGTAAGGAGCACTTTGATATCGCGTTGGCGCGCATCCACCGACCGCTTAACGATACGGTATTGTTCTTCGATGCTTTTCGCCTTAGCGGGAGTAACTGTGATTTGTTTTTGTTCCAAGTCTATATAACTATAAACTAATAAACTAGACGGCTTCTATAAACTCTACACTCTCAACTTTCAACTCTTAAGCTTCTCCATGATCTTCGCTTCTATCTCAGCAGCGAGATCGGGATTATCTTTGAGCACTTGTTTAGCGGCATCGCGACCTTGTGCGAGTTTGTTGCCATCATAGCTGAACCAACTGCCGGACTTAACCACGATATCGAGGCTGCAACCGAGGTCGATGAGTTCGCCTTCGCGAGAGATACCTTCGTTGAACATGAGGTCAAACTCGGCTTTCTTGAAGGGAGGTGCCACTTTGTTCTTCACCACTTT
>JAKSNE010000296.1 GCA_024400135.1 Paludibacteraceae bacterium | reverse complement strand
ATCACAGCTGCCACTATCTCCTCTCGCGCTTTCCTTAAAGCCATCAATAGTGCCGCCCCGCAAGTGGATAGTCATTCGGGTGCTACACAAGTAGATGGTTGCGCCGGAGCAACAGTTAAACAAGAAACGGAGGACAATCATGAATAATGCAGTCAAAACATTAACCAACGGTATTCTCAAGGAGAATCCGACCTTTGGTCTGGTGCTGGGTATGTGCCCCACCTTAGCCACCACGACGAGTGCTATCAACGGAATGTCGATGGGACTGGCAACGATGTTCGTGCTTATCTGCTCGAACGTGGTGATCTCGCTTTTGAAAAACCTTATCCCCGATAAAGTGCGTATTCCCGCTTTCATCGTGGTTATTGCTACGTTTGTTACCATCGTCCAACTGGTGATGCAGGCATACGTACCGTCTATCTATGCGACCCTCGGTTTGTTCATTCCGCTGATTGTGGTGAACTGTATCGTCCTTGGTCGTGCAGAGGCTTTTGCGGCTAAGAACTCGGTCGGAATGAGTGCTTTGGACGGTATCGGAATGGGACTGGGCTTCACGTTGTCGCTGACGCTGATCGGTGCCGTACGTGAGTTACTGGGAACCGGACATATTTTCAATCTGCCTATCGTTAACGAGCATTACGGGATGTTGATCTTCGTTCTCGCTCCGGGTGCGTTTATCGTACTTGCTTATTTGATGGCTCTTATACAGAAAGGAATGAAAAAATGATTTACTTCTTGATTTTTATCTCGGCCATACTGGTCAATAATATTGTTTTAAGTCAGTTCTTAGGAATCTGCCCCTTCTTAGGTGTCAGCAAGAAGATTGACACAGCCTTGGGAATGGGCGCTGCGGTTACGTTTGTGCTCACCCTCGCTACCGTAGTGACGTACCTGCTTAATCTTCTGCTCGTTCGTTGGGGAGTAGAGTTCTTGCAAACCATCCTGTTTATCCTCGTTATCGCTGCTTTGGTACAGATGATTGAGATTATCCTCAAGAAAATCTCTCCGTCGCTCTACCAAGCGTTAGGTGTGTTCTTACCGCTGATTACCACCAACTGCTGTTTGTTAGGTGTGGCTATCTTAGTAGCCAACGGAACGTATAAACTGCCGATGGTCGGAGGTGTGGTAACCGAGCCTACATTGTTGACGGGTACGTTGTTTGCTTTTGCTACCGCATTAGGATTCTCGCTGGCTTTGATTTTGTTTGCCGGTATTCGTGAACAACTCGCCTTAAACAACATTCCGAAGGCAATGCAAGGAACACCCATCGCACTCCTCACTGCGGGACTTTTAGCGATGGCATTTATGGGCTTTAGCGGTGTTGTGTAAGAAAAATCACTTTTTTTGATAAATTTTCTTGCAAATATTTGCACAATCCAAATAAAAGTAGTATCTTTGCACGTCG
>JAKSNE010000295.1 GCA_024400135.1 Paludibacteraceae bacterium | reverse complement strand
GAGAATTGCTCTTTCATCCCTCGTTACAAATTTCTTTACGACAAGCCAACGCCAATAGTGCTCTACAGTGTCGGCAGATAGACTCACTTATCATGGAGAAACCGGATCTGCTTATCGTCTCTCCCAACGAGGCGGACGAAGTAGAACCGGCTATCACACGAGCGTTCCTAAAAGGAATACCCATCGTAGTGGCCGACCGAAAGGTGAATGGCAACTACTATACCGCTTTTGTGGGAGGGGACAACTATGCGGTAGGACAAATCATTGCACAATATATCTTAGATCATTGGGATAAAACCAACTGTAAGATCTTTGAGATTGAGGGTCTCCCGGGTTCAACGCCGGCGGTGTTGAGGCATAACGGATTAGTGGATGGACTACCTGCCAACTTCCAAATAGTAGCCAAAGCCAATGGCGAATGGTTCGAAGAACCTGCTTATAAGGTAGCAAAGGACTTATTGACGAACTATGGCAAACCCGACTTTATTGTGGCGCAAAACGACCTAATGGGTATTGGTGCGCGTCGAGCCGTCAATGAGGTCTTCCCCAACGAAACAATACCTATCATTGGCGTGGACGCACTGACAGGCGAAGGGCAGGGCATTGATGCTATTTGCGATGGTTTGTTAGAAGCCTCTGCTACCTATGCCTCTCGCGGCGACTTGGTGATACAGACCGCAGAAGCAATCCTTTCCGGCAAACCGTTCGTAAGGGATAATAACCTCAGCACCACGATGATTGACCTCAAAGGGGCGATTGCGATGCAACAATACGCCAACGAGATGGAACATCGTGTAGAAACCATCCAATTATTACAAAACAAAATCTCCGAACTCAACGAAACCATTTCGATGCAACAGATGATGGTGTATGCCTCTATCTCTATTGTGCTGCTGATAGTTATTCTTTTTATCGTTTTATGGCGAGTGAACGTATATCGCAAACGTGTCCGCTTAGAGCGTGAGCGTACGCAACGCACCATCGAGGAACAAAAACACCGATTAGAAATCATGAGTACCGAATTAGCGCGCGTCCAAGCTACCGCTACTGTGGCGGATAAGTTTATGCAGCAACTCATGCGCGAGATTGAGGTAAGGATGGCAGATACCGACCTTAATGTCAACACCTTAAGTGAGGCGTTGCATATTAGTCGCGCCCAACTCTTCCGCAAGACCAAAGCCTTAACGGGTTGTTCGCCGGTGGATCTGATTCGTTCTATCCGATTAAAACGGGGACAACAGATGTTGCTTAATACCGATGAGACGATACAGCAGATTGCTTATGCCGTCGGCTTCACGTCGGCTTCGTATTTCACTAAGTGTTATAAAGACCTCTTTGGCACCTCTCCCGGAGACGTCAAACGCCCGAAGTAAGAACGGTTGCTTTTTGTGCAAAATAGCAAAAAAT
>JAKSNE010000294.1 GCA_024400135.1 Paludibacteraceae bacterium | reverse complement strand
AGGTTGCCGGAATAGGTACCGACCAACGCCTCTCGCCCAATGCCTTGCGCTGTGCGACACTGACGGATCAGTTACGCGAGCAAGAGGGTTCGCGAAGTAAGATTTACGCCATCGGCATCCATGGTCAGACAGCGGTTCTGATGGCAGGTCACACGGCTAATGCTTGCTGCTGGCTCAACGAGCGCAACCAACAGTGGGTGGCTTCTACTTATTACGCAGAAGGACTGCCCAACGCTGCCGACGCGATGAACCTCAAACACGAACCCCACCCTGCCAATCAGATGGTGACGGAATTAGCGCTCGATATCCAACAAGAGACGAAGATGGGACTGGACGAAATACCCGACCTACTGCTACTGGAGTATAACGCTCTCTCGGACGATGCCGTCAGCGACCGAATCAAGACCGCTGCCCACGAGGAGTTATATGCCCAACTCAACAAAGACCTCGGCGAGTTACTCTTCACGCTGATGGATCGCGTGGGTAAAGAGAACATACAAGTTCTACTCATCGGCACGCCGCATTTCATTGAACAGCAGTCGTTTAACATCGACCGAGCCGCCGCATTGACTTCCAGCTATCTGATGGCACTCTATGGTCAAGAGCGATGGATTGATGGCGGCTATGGTAACTCTATCTACCTCAATCACGATCTGATAGACAATAAGAAAAAGTCGTTTTTTGAGGTGCAACGCACCGTCAGTTCTTTCCTTTTGAACTTTGAGGGCGTGCAAGCTGCATACGCTTATCAAGACGCTATCCTTCGCCCCGAGTTAGAGAGTTCGCTCGACAAACACTGTGCAGGCGATATCGTCATCACCCTCGAATCGACGTGGAAAGACCAAGTGCCTACGGCGCCCGTCTTCTATTGGGGACCTAAGAAAGTAACCCCAAACCACCTCAAAGCGGTGGAAGTAAAACAGTTAATTCATTAAATAGTTAGATTATGATACTTTACGAAATTAAAATCAATTATGAGCGTCAGACCGGCGAAGATAATCCGGGTAATGTGAAAGAAACCTACCTCGTGGAGGGTCTCAGTCCTGCTGATGTAGAAGAACGCCTAATGGGAGAGATACAACGATATATCTCCGGCGATAGTGAAGTGACCTCTTGCCGCAAAGTCCAGTTTGCCGACATTATCACCTCGCCCGAAGGCGACACGTGGTACAAAGCTCGCGTAGAGATGATTACCATCGAAGAAGACAAAGAGACTCGCCGCAAGGTGTCTATCCTTGTTCAAGCTTCGAACATCACCTTCGCCCTCAAGAACCTCAGTTCGCAACTGGCAGCTATCGACTGCGAGATTGTGAGCATCACTCGCTCGCCTATTCTTGAAGTCTATCGCGCAGTCAAATAATGCCTACCGAGTCTATGGGAACCGGAAAACTCAACAGACTTATGTCAACGAGGTCCCT
>JAKSNE010000293.1 GCA_024400135.1 Paludibacteraceae bacterium | reverse complement strand
TCCGTCACGCCGCAGAAGAACGAGTCGCGACAGAGATAGTCCATACGGTCAACGTCCAACTGACTGGAGATGAGTTGGTGTAAGAACCGACGAGGATACTCGTCCTTGAAGATACGTATCGCCATCTCAGGAGCCGGTATCGCCTCCATCATCATCAGTGAGATCTCCTCGTGCGTGATACCCGCTACTAACGTATGCTCTAACACATGGGAGAAGGGACCATGACCGAGGTCGTGCAGCAGAATAGCCACCAAAGCACCTTCTGCTTCCTCGTTCGAGATGGAAATCCCTTTCTGACGCAAAGAACGGATAGCCTCTTGCATCAAGTGCATCGCTCCAAGCGAATGCAAGAAACGACTATGCATCGCTCCCGGATATACAAAATACGACAACCCTAATTGACGAATACGATTGAGCCGTTGTACGTACGGGTGTTGCAAAATATCGTATAATCGGTCCGAAGGAATATCCAAAAAACCGAAGACGGGATCGTTAATAATTTTGCGTTTATTGGGCATAATTCTTTATATTAGCCCGCAAAGTTAGTAAAAAAATCGCATATATGCAAGTTTTTTTAATAATTTTTCACTTTTTACTTGCATATTTAAGAAAAAAGCAGTACCTTTGCACCCGAATTTGGTTTTTGAACCAATTTTAACGAGGCCGCGGTGGTGGAATCGGTAGACACGAAGGACTTAAAATCCTTTGGCCCGAAACGGCTGTGCGGGTTCAAGTCCCGCCCGCGGTACATAAAAAAGAGACAGCAAACTGCCTCTTTTTTATTTTGTGATTTTTTCTCTTTTTAATACTCGTTGGGGTGTCTTACTCCGTCTCCCAAACATTGGAACATCTTGGCAAACTGTTCTTGCAGTCCTACCGTGTTCTGCATGACATCGGTGTCGCGGTCTGCCTCAATACTCAACTTTTCTACGCCTTTGGTGATAATACTTACCATCTCATCGTAGGTAATCAGATACAGGGCATACGAGTCTGCAACCGTTGTTTCGTACGTGTTTGCAAAATACGAGGAGGCAGCGTATGGTTGGATATAATATCTTCTTCCCCAAGGACCGTATGCGTATGCCCATCCGGGATTGGAGTAGTCGGTCTTCGTCTCTCTGCGAACCTCAAAGGCGTCGCTATCCAAGATATTGCGTAACGTAATCTTAGAACCATCACCAAGCGTGATATAAAGATGGTCGTCTTGATTAAAAATGCCATTCAGTTTATTCGATTCGGCTGACACAATAATACCCATAATCGTATCCGCCTCAGTAATACGCACCCCTAATGCCATTTCGTAAATTCCAAATAAATCCTGTCTGGAGGTTACTACTGTGCGAACGCCTTCGCTATCTGTTTTGTTTAAGGCAATCTTTAAGGGATTGCAAGCCATTGCCATCAGTGCCAAAGCACCT
>JAKSNE010000292.1 GCA_024400135.1 Paludibacteraceae bacterium | reverse complement strand
TATTCCCAAAATATTATATTGTTTTCCATTGCAAAGAATCACCAGTTGTCCGTCAACGATACGCTTTTGTGCGCGTACTCCGCGAGCCTCGTTCACAAATGGCAAAGCATCCTCCGTAATAGGCGGTTGAATGATGTTATACGTCAAGGTCTTACCACGGAAGATAAAAGAGTATTTACCCGTGATGGTAGAATCCGTTGTATTAGCAGGCATAGAGAAATACCACTTTGTATAATCCTCCCAAGAAGCATAAATCGATGTTTCAATGTCAAGCCCTTCCGATTTCTCCGTACACCAATCATTGCCTTCAAGCGAATAGGGCAAGTTAGCATAAACGGTACGAACAGGGCGATTATCCAGTTCCCAATCGGCACCGATAGCGGGTATTTCAATATCTAACGATTCGTCTTCATCTTGATATAAGGCAGGCAACATTGCATGAACCGACACCGCAAGGCAATACGAGTCCGGATAGGTCTCCGCACCGTCCTTGACATAATAGCCCCACTCATTTCTGCCGTTGCTCTTGTCGCTGAGCACATAAAAATGGCAGCCACTGGTTTTCATATCACTAAGTTCCACCACGAATGCACCTTTGATTGAGATTGGCTCCGCGAAGGTCATATTCAGTGCGCCACGATAATGCGCATCATCCTTAAACGGCGTAAAGTTATCTACCGTCAGCGTACCCGTCCATAACATATCCGATTTATCCGCCTTATTTTTACTTCCCCCACCGATAGCCGTCGCCTTATAGATATTAACAACCACATGAGCACCCTCTCCAAACAGATCCGCCTCAGTCTTTGCCTTTATTTCTTCGCTTTCACCGGCACTGATAGGAATACTGATACCATCAATGTACATCACGTCAATATTATTAAAATAGACACCCATTACGTCGCTGAAATCCGTGTGATAATTAGCGTCAAGCCCCTCTACATAACCCTTTTCAGGCGCAATAACCAAGTCTGTCCACAACTTAGCCGGCGTCAAATAATGCATCGCAGAATCGCCTACATAGAAGAATAAGTTAGAGTCAAACACCTCACTCCGCGAACCGTATTGGTACTTCGTCTTCCCCTCTTGTACCAACTGCGGCATCGAATAGGACTTATTCATAGGCGCATTTGAATAAGAATAGGTCTCTTGGTTTTCTTTTTGCAATTTACCTTTGGAATACCAGTCACCCTTGCCTGTCGTGGAAGCAAACTTATGCGTGCCTTTATAAACATGAGGTAGATAGATAGCGCCCGCAGCCGTATCACCGTTTTCGGTCATACCGGCAGCAAAAGCACCTTTAGGCAAATCATAGAAAGAAGACTCTTCTGCTTGGGCAAACCCACAATAAAACAGGACATTACATAGAATAAATAATGAGAGGTGTGTTTTCATGATTATCAAATTTTCTGCAAAGATAC